>JBJFAO010000141.1:0-2328 GCA_051887955.1 Christensenellales bacterium | reverse complement strand
CAGAATAAAGAAATCTTAAAAATCTTTTTCAACAAGCATACGACGGGGACGATATATTGCGCGGCGTTCGCGCCGAGCAACAATACCGCGTTTTTGCTTTTAGCGCACAGGCGGAATAAACGGATATAAGACGAAACGGGTTTTTTGCGCCATTGCGCGGTGTCGAGAGGAACGACTTCGTCCTTTCCGTATCTTTCGCGAATATAAAAATAATAATCTCTCGTTTTTGCAGTTTGACCGTTAAAAGAATCTTTGCCGAAACTGAAATTTCCTATTATCAATACAGTATTTTTCATTTTTTACAAACAGCTCGATTTTTTTAGTTTATCGTATCATAAAAACGCCGATTTGTCTACTGATAAAATATTTATCCATCGCAACGAACCCACGCTTTGGTTTCTTCGTCGTATTTCTTTATCGGTCTTGCCGGATTTCCGGCTACGACGGTATAATCGGGAACCGAACGAGTCACCACCGAGCCGGCGCCCACTATCGCACGTTTTCCTATGGTAACGCCCGGCATAATCACCGCTTTTTCGCCTATCCAGGAATACTCCCCTATCTCTACGGGCTTGTTTGAAAGCGGTTGCTTCCCGTAAGGTATTCCGCTCTGAATATCCATACCGTGATTTTCGGTAGTAATAAGTATATCTCCCGCCAAAAGCGCGTTTTTCCGGATATATACCTTATCGTTACACAAAATCTTTAAGCGTTCTCCTATATAACAATCGTCTTCGATAACCACTTCGGGAGCATATTCGTTTCCTCCGAATTCGGGATAAAAACGCACCTGCAGACAGTTGCCGATTCTTACGTTGTCTCCGACGGTAAGATACTTTCTTTTATTTACGTAGGCGCCTTTGCCCAAAAAAAAGTTTTTGCCTATTCTCTCGTTAAACAGAACTACCTTTGGATTGACGATCCTCGTATAAATTGCTTTCAACATTCCTTTTATCGACATACCCGTTCTCCTCTTCCCGAAACGAATTCGGCTATTTTCTCTTCGGATATGGTCTTTTCCGAATACGTAGCGATTTGTTCCGAAAATTTATCCAGAACCGAATCCTTTTTCAATTTTTTTACGATTTTCGTCAAATGCAATTTTCTTATCACAGTATGCGCTATTTCCTTTAACCTATGCTTGAGCTCGTTATTTTTCGAGAGCAATTCTCTCCGGGAAGTCAGCTTATAACCGCATTTTTCAATCGCTTTTACCGTCGGACTCAACATTTTCCCCTGAAGCGCGCCGTGACGCAAATTCAAAGGATTGCCGTAGTCGACTACCGATTTCGCTAAAAACTCTTTATTCCTTACGCATTGCGTCCTTGCATAGATACCCTCGAAAATCCAGGCGTTATAATTCTCTTCTCCTACGCATAAGGACAAAAATTTTCTTTCCCATATCGAAGGCTGACAGCTTATCGTATATTCCTTGTTTACGCCTATTCTGAACACGTTCGCTTCGTCGCAATATCGATCTTTTTCCTTGCCGCTCATAAATTCCGGCATTGGCATCGTATAGTATTCTATCTGCTCTCGCTCGATAAAATCCGTTATATTTTTTATTCTTTCGTTATCGATTTTTTCCACAATGAAAAAATCTTCCAGAAGCAACAGGAAATAATCGGCGTCGATTTCTCTCAACGCCGCCTGAATGCGTTTGCTGTATTCCGCGTCCTCTCCGGCATGCACGACTTTTACGTCCATCCCGTTCAGCTTTTCTTTATCGAGCTCTTTGACGTTGTCTACAATATAAAAGTCGTACGGACAATCGCTCCAGTTTTTTTTCATCAACCCGATAAAGTCGTACCACAAGTCCTCATATCCGTCAAAAAAAGTTCCCACTACGGCAAGTTTCATACTATATTACCCCACCTTTGTAATCCTACTCACGCTCTCCCGCGTATTTTGTATATCTTATTTTTTTATAAACGCCGAACAATAAATTTCCGAAAGTATATATCAAGGCACTAAACCCGTTCTTACCGTCGGCGTCCCTGAACAATTTATAGTGCCATTTTATAAGCTTAATATATCCGTGATTGCTTATAGAACCGCTTCTTTTCCTGTATTTACCCAGCGTTTCGTCAAGAAGATAGCAATCCGCCTTTTTGCATATTTTTAACCACATGGCATAATCGTTATTCTTTTTTACGTCCGCAATTTGAATCAAGCCTACCGCCTCTGCGTCATACATAACGGTGAGACACCCCAGCCAACAATAGCTGTACATTCCTCGCTTCGTAATACGTTTGGGCCCGGTTACGATTTTGCCGTTCGGATTAGAATTTTCATCGATTTCAATATAGTCGGTATAGGAAAAGCTAT
>JBJFAO010000140.1:0-2343 GCA_051887955.1 Christensenellales bacterium | reverse complement strand
CGATCTTAACGCACTCCTATATGATTGGGCGCGCCTTTATAAATAATATCCGAGTCGTCCCAATATCCGCGGGTAAAGTTTCCGCGATTGAAATACGATTTTAATTTATCGGAAATTTCTTCGTCGAAAACCGCGTCGCCTTCCTTTAACGCTACGTATGCTCCCGTAACTCCTTCAACGTAGTTTTTATTCTTTAGTCTGCCTTCTATTTTGAGAGAATTTACGCATAAATCTTCAAGCTCGTCAAATTTTGACGCCATGCAGATATCTTTAGAGCTGAGAAGATAACCTTCATCAGCCTTCTCTCCGTTTACGTAGCAGGAATACCTATGGCGACATAGCTGCGCGCACCGTCCTCTGTTGCCGCTTTTCCCCGTAAGCATAGACGATAAAAGGCAAGCCCCGGAAAAACCCGTGCAAAGCGCCCCGTGACAAAATACCTCCGCTTCAACGTCGACGTTACGCAAGATATCGCATATATCATTCGGTGTGGTTTCGCGGCTGAGAACCACTCTATCGATACCCAATTCGTACGCAAATTTTGCTCCGGCTCTATTATGTATCCCCATTTGCGTACTCGCGTGGATAGCGGCGCCGGACATTCTTTTTATGATAGGAACCAGCGCAAGATCGCTGATAATAAATGCGTCGATTTTTGCCTTTTCCGCCTCCGCGATAATTTTTTTTGCGTCTTCGATTTCTGAGTCTTTCAGCATAACGTTTAACGCAAGATATGCTTTTGCGCCGTATCTGTGACAAAAAGATACTATTTCGAAAAAATTATCTAAATTTTCAGCGGTTGCTCTCGCATTCAATTTCCCGTACCCGAAATATACGGCGTCAGCTCCCGCTCTGACGGCGTCTTTATACGTACTCGCCGTAGCCGGCGCGAGAATTTCCGTATCGTAGAGAGGATACGGAACGAGTACGTCCGTATCCAGCATTTCCCACAAATCGTACGGCGCGTTTATATTGTGCGGGCAACGGGGTAAGTCGGTATGTAAATATGTCCAATCGACGTATTTATCGTAAAACGACATTTTTCTTTTCCAGAGTTTTTAAGATAAGGTCTATTTCTTCGTTTACCTCGCCGTCGGTGAGAGTTTTGTCAAGCAAGCGCAAAGTGAGCTTTACCGCTACGCTCTTTTTCCCTTTGGGAACCTGTCCGCCCACATACACGTCGAATATTTCGAGATTTTCCAGCATATTGCCGCCGACGGAACGAATGGTAGACAAAATATCTCCTGCTTCAAAATCTATCGGCGCGATTAAAGCAAGGTCGCGTTCGACCGCCTGATATTTTGAAATTGCCTTATAAGGCTTTATTCCTCTGCCGTTTACGGCGATAAAATCGGCGTCGAGTTCGGCAATATATACCGGTTTATCGAGACCGAAATTTGCTTTTACAAGAGGATGAATTTCTCCTATGTATCCGATTTTTCTACCGTTTGCGAAAACGAAAGCCGTACGTCCGGGATGGAGATAATTCAATTCTCCTCTCGAAAACTTGAATTCAAGTCCGAAAATTGCTGCCACGTCCTCAATAATTGCTTTGATTTTATAAAAAGTTTCTCCCTCTCCGAAACAACCTATCGCAAGGGTTTGCTTCTCTTCCGGAAGCTCGGTAAGAGGCAGACTCTTCGGAAGATATACGTTGGCTATCTCGAACAGTCGGCAACACTTATTGCCTCTCGTGAAATTCGACGCAATAAGTTTGAGCATACTGTAACTTAATGTGGTGCGCATAATGGAAAAATCAGCGCCGAGAGGATTGCTTATTTCTATCGCCCGACGCAATTCGTCCTTCTCGTCAAGGCGTAACGCGTCGAATGCTTTAGGCGATATAAAAGAATACGTCACCGTTTCCTGACATCCGTACCCTACCATGATGTTTTTCAATTTTTCCATGCGTTCCTGTTCCGGTGACTTTCCGCCACGCTTCGTGCTTATAAGACGCGGTTTTAACTCGTCGTAACCGTAAAACCGTACCACTTCTTCGGCGATATCGTTAACGCCTACTATGTCCTCGCGGAAATTCGGAATAACAGTAGTGAGAACGTCGCCGTCGGCTACCGTAGTCAATTCGAGATTGTTCAGTATAGATATGATTTTTTCTTTATCTACGTCTATACCTATTACCGAATTTACTTTATTGTAATCGTATGTAAATACAGTATCCTTAATTTCTTCTTTGCGGCAGTCGACGCATCCGGCGACGATTTTCCCCCAACCGTATTTATCGAACAACGCCAGAGCGCGTTTAAGTCCGATTTCCTGAGAAATATAATCGATACCCTTTTCGAATCTTGCGGAAGACTCGGAATGAAGATTCCGCTCTCGGGA
>JBJFAO010000139.1:0-11540 GCA_051887955.1 Christensenellales bacterium | reverse complement strand
AACGATATAATAATACGCGGAGCGCGGGAAAATAACTTAAAAAACGTGGATTTGACCATTCCTCGCGATAAGCTCGTCGTTTTTACGGGACTTAGCGGAAGCGGCAAATCGAGTCTTGCGTTCAATACGATTTTTGCGGAAGGACAGAGAAGATATATAGAAAGCCTGTCAAGCTATGCAAGGCAGTTTCTCGGGCAGATGGACAAGCCCGACGTCGAAAGCATAGAGGGGCTGAGTCCCGCTATAAGCATAGATCAAAAAACCACTTCGCAAAATCCCCGTTCAACGGTGGGGACGGTCACGGAAATATACGATTATCTCAGGCTGTTGTTTGCGAGAATAGGTATTCCGCATTGTCCCGTGTGCGGCAGAGAAATATCCGCCGTTTCCGTGGATCAGATTGTCGATAAAGTGATAAAAATGCCTTCGGGACAAAAATTTATCGTTCTCGCGCCGATTGTGCGCGGCAGAAAAGGGGAGTACGTAAAACAGCTCGAAAGTTTGCGCCGCAGCGGATACGCCAGGGTGAAAGTCGACGGCAGCACCTACGGACTCGACGAAGAAATAAAACTCGATAAAAATATGAAACACAATATAAGCGTGGTTGTGGACAGACTGGTTATGAAAGAGGGAATAAACCGTCGTCTTACGGACAGCATAGAATCCGCGCTCAAGCTTGCCGACGGTCTCGTCGTTATCGAATCGGAGGGACGGGAAGAGCTTTATTCGACGAATTACGCCTGCCCCGATTGCGGAATAACTCTCGGAGAAATCACCCCGCGATTGTTTTCCTTCAACGCGCCGTACGGAGCTTGCGAATCCTGTTCGGGACTTGGTTTCAAAAGCGAACTCGATATAAACAAGCTTATACCCGATCGCACCAAATCCATAAACGAAGGCGCGATAAAATGTACCGGTTGGGCGTTGGATATGGGTAGCATGAGCATGATGCAATTCAGAGCCTTGGCGAAAAAATACGCATTTTCTTTGGATACGCCGTTCTGCGATCTTCCGGAAAACGTTCAAAAGACGATTCTTTACGGGACGAACGGAGAAAGAATACCGATGAGCGCGCAATCGGCGACATTCAATATGGAATTCAACGCAAGATACGAGGGAGTATACAACAACTTAACAAGAAGATATAAAGAAACGAAAAGCGAAGGCGTAAGGGCGGAAATAGAAAAGCTGATGACGGAAACGGAATGCGAGACGTGTCGCGGCAAGAGACTAAAGAAGGAGGTTCTCGGCATTACCGTAGGGGGTAAAAGCATTTGCGACGTCACGGAGCTGCCGGTGTCGGAATTGCCCGCGTTTTTTAACGGTCTTACGTTAACGAATAAAGAAAAAATAATAGCCGAGCCTATTCTGAAAGAACTGAACGAAAGAGTGAAATTTCTTAACGACGTCGGCTTGAACTATCTATCGCTGAACAGAGCGAGCTCTACTCTGAGCGGAGGAGAGTCGCAGAGAATACGCCTCGCGACGCAGATAGGAAGCGGACTTACCGGAGTGCTTTATATCCTCGACGAGCCGAGCATAGGTTTGCATCAAAGGGATAACGACAGACTTATAAAGACTCTCAAGCGTCTGCGCGATTTGGGAAACACCCTTATAGTCGTGGAGCACGACGAGGACACGATAAGAGCGGCGGATTGCGTAGTCGACATAGGACCGGGAGCCGGCGTAAACGGAGGAGAGCTCGTCGCTTGCGGTACGGTGGAGGATATAATGAATTCTCCCCGTTCGGTGACAGGTGACTTTTTGAGCGGAAGAAGGCGCATTACGGTGCCCGAAAACAGAAGAATGGGCAACGGAAAAACGCTTGTCGTAAAAGGAGCGAGACAAAACAATCTGAAAAATATCGACGCGGAATTCAAGCTTGGGGCTTTGAATATAGTTACCGGCGTGAGCGGAAGCGGAAAGTCGAGTCTTATTAACGGGATAGTTTATCCGTATTTATGCAACAAGTACAACCGTTCGACTTTGCGTGTAGGAGATTGCGACGGTATAGACGGAACGGAATATCTCGACAAGGTAATAGCGATAGATCAAAGTCCCATAGGCCGCACGCCGAGGAGCAATCCCGCCACTTATACCGGAGTATTCACTTATATAAGAGAGCTGTTCGCGAAGACGCCCGACGCGCAGTCGAGAGGCTACGGCTCGGGAAGATTTTCATTCAATATAAAAGGCGGAAGATGCGAAAGCTGCGGCGGAGACGGAATAATAAAAATAGAAATGCACTTCTTGTCCGACGTTTACGTGCCGTGCGACGTGTGCCACGGAAAACGGTATAACAGAGAAACGCTCGAGGTAAAATTCAAAGGGAAGTCGATTTTCGATATTCTCGATATGACGGTGGACGAAAGCTGCGAGTTTTTCGAGAACATACCGAGGATATACAACAAGCTAAAGACGCTCAAGGACGTTGGGCTGGGGTATATAAAGCTCGGGCAGCCCGCCACTACGTTCAGCGGTGGAGAGGCGCAAAGGATAAAGCTCGCTACGGAATTGTCCAAGAGAAGCACGGGAAAGACGTTGTATATTCTTGACGAGCCCACCACCGGATTGCACGTAGCCGACGTGGAAAAGCTGATAGGGATACTCAACGGTCTGGTCGACGCAGGCAATACCGTTATTGTCATAGAACACAATCTGGATTTGATAAGAGTAGCCGATTATATCGTCGATTTGGGACCCGAGGGAGGAGACGGCGGAGGTCGCGTAGTGGCTACGGGCACGCCGGAAGAAATCAAAAACAACCCGAACAGCTACACCGGAAGGTATATATAAGGGGGAGCAACGGTTGACTTTGCACCGTATTTAGGATAAAATATTTATTATTAACAGAGATTCGGACAAACGGATTTCACGGAGGAAAAATTGTATAAATTCGACTTAACAACCACCGCCCACGCCTTTTACGATATCACGGATAAAGTAAAACAGGCGGTAAAAGACAGCAATGTAAAGGAGGGGATATGCGTTGTTTTTTGTCCGCATACCACCGCTTCCGTTACGATAAACGAAAACGCGGATCAGTACGTGGCGGAGGACGTTATGCTCGCGGCGAAAAAGATTTTTCCGCGGTTTAAGGAGTTCAAGCACGACGAAGGGAATAGCGACGGTCACGTCAAGAGCAGCGTGTTCGGGGCGAGCGAAACGCTCGTAATAACCGGCGGAGAGCTGCTTCTCGGCAGATGGCAGAATATCTATTTCGCCGAGTTCGATCCTCCCAGACAAAGGAATTTTTACGTAAAGATAATAGAGGGTTAATGAGATGAAAGACGCAAGAATGGAAAAGCTGGCTGACGTTTTGGTCAATTATTCCTGCAAGGTGCAGAAGGGAGAAAGGGTTCTTATCGAAGCCTACGACGTTCCTTGCGAAATGGTAACCGAGCTTATAAAAGAGGTGTACCGCGCGGGAGGTTATCCTTTCGTCGAAACGTTCAACAACAGAATAAGAAGAGAGCTGTTGAAAGGTATGACCGACGAGCTTGCCGAGGATATGGCGAAGTTTGCCGGCGCGAGAATGGACGCTATGGACGCTTATATAGGAATAAGAGGGGGCAACAACAGTCTGGAGCTTAGCGACGTTCCCGAAGACAAAATGAAGATATACGATATAAAGTATTCCACTCCCGTTCACAGCGACAAGAGAGTCAACCATACCAAATGGGTGATACTTCGTTGGCCGACGGAGGGCATGAGTCAGCTCGCCAAAATGAGTACGGAAGGCTTTGAGGATTTTTATTTCGACGTCTGCACTCTCGATTACGGCAAAATGGACAGAGCTATGGACAGTCTCAAAGCTCTTATGGACAGGACGGATAAGGTGCATATTACCGCAAAGGACACCGACATTACGTTCAGTATTAAGGGTATAGGCTCGGTAAAATGCAGCGGACAGTGCAATATCCCCGACGGAGAGGTTTATTCCGCTCCCGTAAAGAACAGCGTAAACGGTTATATCCATTACAACGCTCCTTCTATAGAAAACGGTATTGAGTTCAAGGACGTCAGACTTACGTTCAAGGACGGCAAAATTATCGACGCGGTCGCCAACGATACCGCCGCATGCAACGCCATTTTCGATACCGACGAAGGGGGCAGATACGTAGGAGAATTCGCTATCGGCGTCAATCCGTTCGTCACCGCGCCTATGGGAGATATTCTTTTCGACGAAAAAATTTCCGGTTCGATTCACTTTACGCCGGGCTGCTGTTACGAAGACTGCTCCAACGGCAACGTGAGCGCGGTGCATTGGGATCTCGTGCTTATTCAGACTCCGGAATACGGCGGCGGCGAAATATATTTTGACGACGTGCTCATAAGAAAGGACGGCAGATTCGTTTTGCCGGAGCTGGAAGGGCTTAATCCCGAAAATCTGAAATAATCTTAAAACTATGAAAAAAGAATCTGTAAGGAAACCTTCGTTTTTGTATTACTGGCTGGCGGGCGTAGTCACGAGGCCCGTTTTCAAAGCGTTGTGGAATCATAAGATAATCCGCGATAAAAAAATCAATAAACTCGAAGGACCTATTATAGCGGTAGGCAATCATTGCAGCACGATAGACGTGGTAATGTCGATTCACGCGCTATTGCCCAAACGTTACAACGTAATTACCGGCAAGGATTTGTTTACCTGGAAACCGTTAAAGCCATTTATCGAGGCGTTCGGATGTATTCCGAAAAGTCAATGCTCGCTCGATCTGAATTCTATGCGCACTATGAAAAACGCGGTGGAACAGGGAAGAAATCTTCTTCTTTATCCCGAAGGGAAAACCAGTCTTGACGGGACGGAATTAAAATATTTGCCGGCTACGATAGGAAAATTCCTCAAATTTTTGGACGGCAACGTAGTCAGCGTGCATACCAACGGCGCGTTTTTGACGAGGCCGAGATATTGTAAGGGTTTTAAGAGAGGGCTTTGCGTGACGGAAACCAAGGTTCTTATCACGAGGGAAGAATTGAGGACTCTCAAAAACAACGAGGTCTACGAAAGAGTAAGAGACGCTCTCCGCTTCAACGACAACCTGTGGCAGAGAGAGAAAGGAATAAGGTTCGTCTCCGACGCTCCCGCGCAGAATCTAAATTACGTTTTGTACAAATGCCCCGCCTGCGGCGCCGAATACGAAATGACTTCCGACGGACGTAATCTTATCTGCGGAAATTGCGGCAATACCGTCGAATACACGGAATACGGAGAGCTCATACCCAAAAACGGAGGCAAGGCCTTCGACAGAATCGATTTGTGGTACGATTTCGAACGGGAATCGGCTACGGAAGAGCTTAAAAAGGAAAATTTCCGCATTGAAAAAGAAGTAACGTTGTTTGTCGAGAACCACAGTAAGGCGGAATTCGAGGAGAGAGGAGAGGGCAGGTTATTTTTGACGCGCGACGAAATCGGATTTATCGGAACGGTCGACGGAAAGGAAACCGAGCTTATCCAAAGCCTTAACGGGATGAACAGTATCGTTACGAAAAATTCCGAAGGGGTTGACCTGACGTTCGACGATACCATTTACAGGTTTATGTTCAAAGAAGGCAAGTGGTCGGCTAAGTACGGATTGCTCGTCGAACAAAATTTTGCTTTGAAAAACGGATTTATTAAGTAAAATCTCTTGCAAAAACCGTGCGAGGGTGTTATACTATGTGCGTTAGTCAGAAGGTCGTATGACCGAAATTTGCTGGAGTATGGTGTAAGGGCAGCACAGAGGCCTCTGACTCCTCTGGCGCAAGTTCGATTCTTACTACTCCTGCCAGAATTCCGACGGGTGAATAGCCCGTCGGTTTTTTTATCCGATTTTTCCCGAAGTCGCGCGACGATAGAATAAATACGTTATAAGTATTTTTATTATATCGGTTGCGTTTTTCGGGAAAAGTGGTATCATAAAACAAGTCGAGATATCGACAAAGGAGATTGTTATGGTAAAAGTAGACGTTATATCCGGATTTTTGGGAGCGGGCAAGACTACCCTTATAAAAAAATTGTTTTCGGCAAGAATGGGCAAAGAAAGGATTGCTCTTATCGAAAACGAATTCGGCGAAATCGGTATCGACGGATCGTTTCTCAAGGAATCGGGCGTCAGAATAAAGGAAATAAATTCCGGTTGTATCTGTTGTTCTCTCGTAGGTAATTTCGAGCAATCGTTAAAGGAAATAATAGACGCGTATTCTCCCGACCGTATTATAATAGAGCCGTCCGGAGTGGGCAAACTGTCCGATATAGTTTCGGCGATAACCAATACGGGGCTCGATTTGAAAATCAACGTTCTCTGTACGGTAGTAGACGGCGGAAAATGCGGTATGTACTTAAAAAACTTCGGCGAATTCTATATCGATCAGGTGAGCAAAGCCAACGTAATCGTAGTGTCGAAGACGGAAAAACTTTCGGAAGCGAAGATTTCTTCGACGGTGGAATTGATAAAAAAATACAATTCCGAAGCTACGTTTATTACCACTCCTCTCAATGAAATAGACGAAGAATTACTTATAAAAAATCTCGAAGGCAACAGCTCGCTCGTATCCGAGCTTTTGGATGAAATAGCTCGTGATAAAAAGAGTCGCCACGACCACGACGAAGAAGAATGCGATTGCGGTCATCACCACCACGACCACGACGAAGAGGAATGCGGCTGCGGTCATCACCACCACGACCACGACGAAGAGGAATGCGGCTGCGGTCATCATCACGACCATGACGAAGAGGAATGCGGCTGTGGTCATCATCACGACCACGACGAAGAGGAATGCGGCTGTGGTCATCATCACGACCACGACGAAGAGGAATGCGGCTGCGGTCATCATCACCACGGGCACGACGCCGACGAAGTTTTTTCAAGCTGGGGAACGGAAACTCCCGTTTCATATTCTAAGGAAGAGCTTAACGGTATCCTTTCCGCCCTTTGCGGTTCTTCTTTCGGCATGATATTAAGGGCAAAGGGTATTGTCAGAGCGAGCGACAACGACGGATGGTATCACTTCGATCTTGTCGCGGGAGAATACGAAATAAGAATCGGATGCGCCGACGTTACGGGTAAAGTTTGCGTTATCGGAAGCGGACTCGACAAAGCCGGCGTGGAAAAGCTTTTTATTAAGAGGTAAATATGGGGACGGGAATACCTGTAGTTGTCATAAGAGGAATACTCGAAGGCGGAAAGACCTATTTTATTAACGACTCGATAATGAACGGAGATTTCGGGGATATTGGTCGCACGCTTATACTTGTACAGGAAGAGGGAATAGAAGAATACGACGAAGCTCTGTTGAAAAAATTCGATTCCGTTGCCGTTTCCGTCGAAAAGGACGAATGGACCGATTCCCGTATATACGAGCTCGTCAGAAGGTATAAACCTCAGTTTGTGTTTATAGAAAAAAACGAAATGTGGGATACCGCCGAAGAAAAGACGTTTATACCCGATTATTTTGACGTTCAGCAGGTTATAGGAATAGCGGACGGACAGACGTTTTCCGCATATCTGAACAACATGCGTCAAAAATTGGTCGACGTAATAAAGGAGTGCGATTTGTTTATCGTCAATCGGTGCGAAGCCACTCAAGAAACTTCGCAGATGAAGAACAACGTCAAATTGATAAATCCTTCGGTCACGGTTATTGCGTTGGACGAGGACGGACGGGAATTGCGGCTTGTGAGCGATTTGCCCTACGACGTAAGCAGTCCCGTTATTTCGTTAAAACTATCCGATTTCGGCGCTTTTTACGTCGATACGTTCGACAACAAGGATAGATACGACGGTAAAATCGTGGAAACGGTTTGTCAGGCGGCTATATCGAGAGGTTTTCCGCCCAATACGTTCGTAGCCGGCAGACAGGCGATGACTTGTTGCGCCGCAGATATACAGTTTATCGGACATTTGTGCGCCTACGACAATAGGTTCAAAGTAAAAAACAAAAGCTGGATTTACCTTACCGCGCGAATACACTATATCGAAGTGCCGGGGATACCCGAAGAACAGATTGTTCTCGAGGCTATGGATATCCAACCCGTAGCTCCCCCTCCGGAGGAGGAACAAGTAATCAGCTTAGTTTGAAAAAACTATATAAAAAATCGCTCGGAACGAGCGATTTTTACATATTAATAATCGGATAAACCTAAAAGGTAATCGGCAGTTACGTTATACCTTTGAGCAATGGAATATATAGCTTCGGCAGTAGGCTGACGTTCTGATTTTATCCAGTAGGTAACGCAAGCTTGCGATACGTTAATAGAAGTGGCAAACTGCTTTTGCGTTATGTTTTCGTTTTTTATAAGCTCTTTTAGCCTATCGCTAAATTTATTTTGCATAGTTAAATAATAAACCATAGTTAATTATTTTACCCAATAATTCACTTTCGGTAATTGACATTGCGCCTTTGCGGATATATAATGAAATTAACAATAGTTAATAAAACTTGTTTATAATCAAAGGAGGATTCAAAATTGAAAAAAATTTTATTGGTTTTATGCGAGTTGTTCGTTTTGCTGACGACGTTTACGTTGATGGGGTGTACGAATGAAAACAACAACGTAAACAACGTAAGCGGCGGGAATACGGGTTCGACTGCCTACGTGAGAGTGGACGCCGATGGCAACGTATCCTCGAGCGGAGAATACGTTTTGTTCGGTTCTTATCCGCAGTCTAAAGTTACCGACGAAACGGTTGCCGCCGCGCTTACTGCTTCCGCGGGCGCTCTGCCGACTAAAGAAAGCGATGGAGAATGGACGTCTTGCGGATATGATTTTGTAGCCGAGGTCATCGATGGCACAATCGGGTATGACGAAGGAGCCAAGGGAGAAATTCTGGCGTCTAAAACGATTGAGGTATACAGTTGGTATATAGACGTAGAATACGATGGAGCGCGTTACAGAGGCTTATATTTTTTAGATTACAGACCGCTATTTTATCAAACTACGTATCTCGTCGACGATCTTGACGGACTTGATCCTCAGGAATTTATCGATGGAATCACTCGTGAATATTTGCAAGATAAACATATGCTGCCGGATCCGAATAATCATGAATCGTATCAATTTTATAACGGCTATTTTTCGGGACACGTCTATTGGTTTAAGTATGAGTCTATCAAGTGGCGAATACTCGACGAGAAGAACGGAAAACTCTTTTTGTTATCCGATAAGGCTTTGGATTGTCGCGAAATGGACCGAGCAATGTTCTATCACAATAAAAAGGTGGACGGAGAAACTTATTATTTGGATAATTATGTCTCCAGCGAATTAAGAAATTGGCTCAACGGTAGCTTTTATTCCACCGCGTTCAGTATCGCAGAAAAGGATTCGATAGCCGTAACTACTGTTGATAACGGTAAAAACAGTTCTTTAGCCGGCGACGAATATGTTTATTGGTGCGAAGATACCGAGGACAAGGTTTTTATGCTGAGCGAAAAAGAGGCTACGAACGAGGATTACGGGTTTAATACAGATCCGGACGCCTATGACGAGGCGAGACGACTTTTGGCTACGGACTATGCGTTAGGATTAGGCTGTGGCACAGATGGTGAATACTATGACGTGGAAGAAGGCTGCTTGTGGCGTTTGCGCACATTTAATTCAGAAGGTGTCGACATGGGAGTGGTATTGACGCCCGACGGGGACATTTGTAAAATGGATTGTGAGAATTTCGCTACTAGAGATGGTATAGCTCCGGCTATTTGGCTTAATATAGCCTAAGTGTTATCTTAAAAAAATAAATACCGACGCGGGAACTCCGCGTCGGTATTTTAATGGCGTTGCGTCGTTTCGATTATTTTTCTTCCGAAACCGGCTCCGCAGTAACTTCTTCCGAGGCTTTTCTTTCGGCGATTTCACGGACTATTTTCGCGTGGAATTCTTCGGTGAGGAAGAATTTCTTTTTATAAAGAATTATCGCGACCGTTACGAAAACGGCGGGAATAACGCACATACATACGAGCAAAGCCGTCTTCTTGGCTTGCGGAACTTCCGCAAGGATGCCGTTTATCGTTTCCATTTTTTCTTCCGCAGTCATAAGTCCTTGAGGAACGGCGTTTTCGGCGTCGCTTATGCCGTTCGTGTAGGTCGTTACTCCGACTATCAGATAGACGAGCATTACGATAAACTGCATGAGAGCCGACGCGAGCTTTGCGGTGAACGGACGCAACGAGAATATGAGACCTTCGTCTCTTTGTCCCGTTTTCCATTCGTTATATTCCACGGTGTTGGCAAGACAGATTACCATTATCATATAAAATCCTCCGCCGTATCCCGGTATCATGTTGACGAGAGTTATTACGATAAATTTCAAATCCATGTCGGCGACGATAAGCCCCAATATATCGAGATGTACGGTGTGAGTTCCTGCGGGAATAAGTATGCCGCACAGCATTACGGCTAAATAACCGAATATAGTCGCATAGGCGCACGACGCCAACAGCTTATCCCTGCCGAACTGTTTGGAAAGCCACGGAAATATCAGAGTAAAAATTACGCCTATGGCGCCGCTTAATGCCCCAAACAGCATAGTAAGGGTACCGTTATAGCCGAATTCAAAATATATATAGCTCATGCTGAGTCCGCCGTTTACCACTTGCGTTCCGATTTGATAAATCAACGCAATGAGGGCGCACCACATAAGCTGGTCGTTTTTGAAAATCACCTTGAACATGTCTTTTAATTTCATGGGCGGTTTCTTTTCGGCGAGCACGAGCGGTTTTTCCTTTACGCCGAAGACCGTAAACATCTGAAAACCGAACATGAATATCGCGGAGAATACGGCGATAAGCATAAACGCTTTGGGCGCGCTTCCGCCCAAAGGATTGGCGCCGATAGCAAGCACGGGAATAATAAATCCGGCTATGGCTCCGCCTATACCCGCGGCAATCTGGGCAAACGAAGTCAGCTTGTTGCGATCGTGTTCGTTCGTAGTAAGCGAGGGCATCATTCCCCAGTAAGAAATGTCGTTCATCGTAAATGTTATACTGAACAGGAAATACATAACCGCGAGGAATCCTATAAACGCCCAACCGTTCAGCGGCACGCTGAATACGCCGATAACCACCAGTCCGGTAAGCAACGCGCCGATAGTCATCCACGGCTTGAATCTGCCGAAACGCGATCGGGTGTTTTCCACGATTCCGCCCATAATCGGATCGTTGAAGGCGTCGAAAATTCTTGCGGCAATAATAATGATGCTTACCGCCGCGAATTGCGCTTTCGTGAGAGTTTTCGTAAATAGAATAAAAGTAATGAGATTGCTGTTGAAAAGATTGTATAAAAAGTCTCTTCCTATCGTACCGAGAGGGTACATAATAAAGTTGCGCGCAGGTAATTTTGCCTCGCCGTTTACCGCCGCGGTCGCGCCGACTGTCTTCGACATTGTTCCTCCTTTTTTGCAATAAAAAATAACCGATAACTATAATATCATCTTTATCGGAGTAAATCAATATGCAAAAACGGGAATTGACAAAAAATCGTGGGTATGATACGCTTTTATAAAAAGGAGGTTTTACCTGTTATGGAATGGTGGAAATGGCTGATTATAGCGTTGGTTGCGGCGCTT
>JBJFAO010000138.1:0-2350 GCA_051887955.1 Christensenellales bacterium | reverse complement strand
AGGGGCAAATATCCGCAATATTCTTGAATTTGAAAAGAATTTTCCTTCGGCTCGCGTCTATAAGCTGGAGCAGAATTATCGTTCCACTCAACAGATTCTGGACGCCGCCAACCGCCTTATACGGCACAACAGGGACAGAAAAAGCAAAGAGCTTTTTTCCGACAACAAGCAGGGAGCTAAGGTGGAATACGTCTATGCGACGAGCGACTACAACGAAGCGGACGTCGTACTTTCCACTATCGCCAATCTGAAAAGGTACAATGCGTATACTAACGGCGATTTCGCGATACTCGTAAGGAACAACTCACTTACCAGATTGTTCGAGCGCAGTTTAAGCTCCGCCCGTATTCCTTACAGGGTGTTCGGCGGCTTCAAATTTTTTGACAGAAAAGAAATTCTCGACGTCGTCGCTTATATGCGACTTATAGTAAATCCAAAAGACAGCGAAGCCCTTACGCGCATAATTAATTTCCCAAAACGGGGTATAGGGGATACCACAATAGCCACTTTGGAACAATACGCTACCGATTCGGGCAGACATCTGAACGACGTGATAGAGGATATCGACAACGTGGATTGTTTGTCTAACGCGGTGAAAAACAAAATAAGCAACTTTAATATGCTTATCAACGAGCTCAGCCTCGAATGCGTAAACGCGCCGTTAAAGGATTTTGCCGATTATCTCGTTAAGAGAGTGGGCTTTAAGGAAGCGTATCTTTCCACAGGGAAAGAGGAGGATGAAACGCGCTGGGAAAACATAGACGAATTTTTGCGTTATATTGAAGAAACGACGGAGCAGAACGAGGATATGAAGCTTTCCGAATTTTTGCAGTCTCTCGCTTTGAGCAACGAGAGAGATTCGGACGTCGACGACGAGGAATGCGTGACGATAGCCACTATGCATTCGGCGAAAGGGCTGGAATTCAACGTAGTATTCATAGTCGCTTGCGAGGAAGGAATTATTCCTTCGTCGATGAGCCTGAGGGATAACGGAGTCGAGGAGGAAAGGCGGGTGATGTACGTAGCTATGACGAGAGCTCGCGAAAGATTGTACGTTTCCTGCGTAAAAGGGTATAGAAACAAATTCGGCAGACAGGAAAGCACCTTGCCTTCTCGTTTTATTTCCGAAGCGAAAGGGGAAGAATACAAAAGAAACGACGGGAATGACTTTTTTAACAGATATTTCGACGGAGGGAACGCCGACTACGCCGACGCCATCCCCAAAGCTTCCGCTATGCGAAGTCTGCCTGCATATACCTCCAACACAGTGGTAGAACAGCCCAAAAAGGTATATAACGAAAGTACCGACGGCTTTGTTTCCGGCGCAAAGGTAAAGCACAAGCGTTACGGCATAGGAACGATAATAATCAAGGAAGGAAGCGGAGCGGGCACTACCGTTACCGTCCTTTTCAAGGACCTCGGTATGAAAAAATTCAGTCTTATGAACGCTCCGTTGGAGCTTGTGTAAGGAGTAGCTATTATGGATATGCGTCAAACCGTCGATTTATTGAACCGATACGCAAAAGAATATTACGAAGAGGACAATCCTACCGTATCCGATAAGGAGTACGACGAGCTTTATTACGCCCTTGTGGAGATGGAAAAAGAGCAGGGCTTTTCATATCCCGATTCTCCCACGCACAGAGTAGGCGGCGCTCCTCAAAAGCAGTTTTTGCCGTACAAGCATAAGCTCAGGCTCTATTCTTTGGACAAAGCTAAGGACAATGACGAGCTGGAAGGATATTTTAACAGAATAATCAAGGCGGAAGGGATATTCCCCGTAATGACCGTCGAGCACAAATTCGACGGACTTACCCTTTCGATTACGTATAAAGACGGCGTAATCGTGCGCGGAGCGACGAGAGGAGACGGAGTGACGGGAGAAGACGTAACGGCGCAGGTAAAGACTATAAAAAGCGTGCCGTTGACGATTCCTTATAAGGGAGAAATCGAAATTCAGGGGGAAGGGCTTATGCGCCTGAGCTCTCTGAAAAAGTATAACGAAACGGCGGCGGTGCCTCTCAAAAACGCAAGAAACGGGGTGGCCGGAGCGATAAGAAATCTCGATCCGAAAATTACCGCGAAACGAAACCTCGACTTTGTCGCGTACAACGTCGGATATTCCGATTATACCTTCCGCACGCAGGAAGAAGTGCATGAGTTCTTGATAAAAAATGGCTTTTTGACTGACGACGTTTTTTGCCTCGTATCCGACAAAAACAGCTTGAAAGAGAAGCTCGAATTGATTGAAAAAACTCGTCCCGAGCTCGATTTTCTTATCGACGGAGCGGTTATAAAAATCAACGATTTTGCTTTGCGCGAGGAGTTGGGATATACCGAAAAATTCCCT
>JBJFAO010000137.1:0-2358 GCA_051887955.1 Christensenellales bacterium | reverse complement strand
GTCAACGACAAGGATCGTACGGGTAAGATTTCCGCGACGGAAATAAAGAAATACGCGGATATTTACGTCAAAGTGGTGGAAGGAGATATTTATTATCTCGATTATTCTCCCGTTACGGGGCACGAAGGACTGTTCGAGCTCGTTTACGGAGAAGAGAGCATACGCCTTTCCGACGGAGTGGGATATAAGCTCGGTTACGGAGCAAAGATACAGTTCGTTATGTATCCCAGATTCGATACCACGGGCTATTATCTGTCCTCGTTCGTTCTTGCCGATACCGACCTTACGGAAAGACTTTCCGTATTGAACGTCGCGTTGCCCGAAGGGACGAGAGAAGCGCTCGTTTACGGCGGCGCCAATGCCGAGGCAGGATATACGGTGACGGAAAATATGACGGCTCGGAGTACTTTCGACGTAAGCAGATACAATATTTATACCGAGGTGGTATACGACGACGGCATAGTGGGAGAAACGGCGAATTATCTGAAAGAGGAGTCGGGTTATTCCACTGCCTGGGGCGATTTTGCCGAAGTCAAAGTGTTTATAAGCGACGGCTTCGTTCTCGACAGGATATTCGTTAAACGCGGAACCGACGACGTAGGACACGACGTAAATCTCGTAGACAGCGCGGACGACGACGCTTTCGACGAGCAGATGTACTATAACAAGCGCAACGTATTGACCAACGAGTATCGTGACGTTTTACGGGTAAGAAAAGTGGGAACGGACGTATATCTTACGGCGCACGTAAGCAGACGCGCTTATACCGTCAGATACGTATTCGACGGCGCGCAAAATCTTTACGAGGCGGAGACGAGCTTTAACGATATTCACGTCGGTTATCCTAAGTATTCCGTTTCCAGCAACGGCGGCGGAGAATGGATGGGAAACGTATTCGTTTTCGAAGCGTATCACTACGACGAGCTGTCGGCAAGAATAACTCCCAAAAACGGATACCGTATTTTGCCCGTCGACGGAACGGCGGAGTATAAGGCGGTAGTCAGGGCGGTAAGGTACGACGAACAGAAAGGAGAATGGGTGCCAATAAAGGATAACGCCGGCAATCCCGTCTTTACCGAGCTCAATCTCAGCGACGTCGGCAACGACGTCAGGAGTTTTAGCTTCCACTCTCCGACGAGTCCCGTCACGACCACTTACGTTTTCAGCGATATAGAAATAGAGTTTTCCATAGAGGTAAAGAAGTACGACGTAAAGACTACGGTAGGATTTGCGGACGCTTTCGGCAAAGACAACCTGAATTCCACCGTCGTATCGTGGGAGATAAAGGACGGCAACGGCAACAGTCAGGACGCCGTAGCGATTACGAGGGCGATTGGTTCCGCAACCCGTTCGGCAGAACATCACGGAACCCTTAACTACAGTTTTACCGCGCCCGAGGGATATCGCCTCACGGGAATATCCATAAACGGCAGAAGCTGGAACGATATCGAAAAAGAGGGCGTTTACAATTCTGCGGAGAATAAGGTTACTTACGTATCCGACGATTTGAGATACACGATTACTTACAACGACAACGCGACGTATTCTTACAGCATTACCTTTACGATAAACGACAGTCTCGTCAAAGGGGCGTACGCTCAACCTCAGACCGCCATCGAAGCGTATATGGAAACCGCTCCGATAACGTACGATATCAAGACGTATATAAACGGCGTTTTTTATGAGAATTCCGTCTATGACGGTCTTAACGGAGTGTCAGACGGCAGTACCGCGGTTATTAATTGTCCCGCGCAGGCGGAGCATTTTAACAGATTTTCGTTTAAGCCGGTTCCGTACGAAGGATTTACCGTCAAATCGTTGACGATAACGACGGGCGACGAGAGCGGAACGGCAACCGACGAGACTCAATTCGTTATCGGCAATCCTTCGGGAGAAAAGAATTATTCGGTTGTCAATATCTATATTCCCGGCGTTAATATGCTTGCCGGAAAGCTCACTCTTCACGTATTCTACGAAACGGAAATCGTGTCTTATAAAGTAGGGGTATACGCCTACGGCTACAGCTACGGCGACGGCGTGGTTAAAAAGGACGAGGACGGCGTCGTCTCCGATTCGAGCGAGGGCTACGTCGATTACGATACCGCGATGGGAACGGTTAACGTGAGCGTATCCACCGAAGGCGTAGGGATGCCGTTTGCAAACAACGCCTATTACCAATATTTCTCCGAAGTGAGAATAGAGGCTTTGGCAAAGGACGGATACGTTCTTTACGACGTACTGGAAACGACGGACGGCACGGAAAGCTCGGTAAAGAACGGCGTGAGAGGAATAAGTTATTACAAAGAAAACGTGGGTTCCTACGTAAGGCACGTGGTAAGATACTCCGTAGACAGCCTC
>JBJFAO010000136.1:0-2359 GCA_051887955.1 Christensenellales bacterium | reverse complement strand
ATTGGCTTATAAATTCGAAGCGGAAGAAACCACTACCGTTTTGCGCGACGTAATATGGCAGGTGTCAAGGACGAGCAAAATCAATCCTCTCGCCGTGCTCGATCCGGTAGACCTTATGGGTGTTACTGTGCAAAGGGCAACCTTAAACAACTATTCGGATATCCAAAAGAAAGGAATATCGATAAATTCGCGCGTATTCATAAGGAGGAGCAACGACGTAATTCCGGAAATAACCGGTGTGGCGGAAAAGGGTGCGGACAGCAAGGAAATACAAAAGCCCGTCGTATGTCCCGCTTGCGGCGCGAAGGTTCGCGAGTCGGGAGCGTTTTTATATTGCACCGATCCCGATCATTGCGCGCCTACAATAGTCAGCTTTCTTGATCATTTTGCTTCAAAACCGTGTATGAATATCGACGGATTTTCGGAAAAAACTGCCGAATTACTCTATAACGAGCTCGGCATTAAATTCCCGTATCAGCTATACGATTTGACGAAAGATCAATTGTTGAAATTGGACGGCTTCAAGGAGAAGAAAGCGGAGAATTTGTTGCTGAGCATAGAAAAGAGCAAGGACGTCACTCTGGACAGATTTTTGTTCGCTTTGGGCATATCGGGCATAGGTAAAAAAACGGCGCAGTCGCTATGCGACAGATTCGGCACTCTCGACGAGATTGCGTCCGCGACGAAGGAAGACCTCCTTTCTATAGAGGATTTCGGACAGATTCTCGCGGATAACGTGACGGGATTTTTTGCCGACGTACAAAACGCGAGACTTATTGAAGAGCTTTTGAAAAGAGGGATAAAAATTTCCGTCAAAGAGAAAAAGGAAGGAGTCTTTTCGGGAAAAACCGTAGTCCTTACCGGGACTCTCGTCTCCTACAAAAGGGGAAAAGCGTCCGAGCTTATCGCGGAAAGAGGAGGCAAGACTTCCGACAGCGTATCGAAAAGCGTCAACCTCGTAATCGCGGGAGCGGAAGCGGGAAGCAAACTCGCCAAAGCGCGCAAGCTGGGCATAGAAATATGGGATGAGGAAAGATTTTTGCAGGAGCTTGCCAAAGAAGACTCCCGGGATTAGGATAGGCAAAAATCGTCTGCGTTTATTGGTTTTGTAAGCCGTCTTCGAGGCGGCTTTCCTTTTTGGGGCGGTTAGTAAACGTCGGAATAAATTATATTATTATTTGATTGAATAGTTGTTGTCAAAATATAAATTGTGTGTTAAAATTATTTATTATTTATTTACGGGGTAATACTATGAAAAGCATGACGGGCTACGGAAAGGGAATAGCCGAGGGCGCGGAGAGAAAGGTTACGGTGGAATTGAGAGCCGTCAATCACCGTTTTCTCGACATAGCGAGCAAGCTTCCCAGAATTCTTGTCTGTTGCGAGGACGCTATAAAGAAAGTTATTTCGTCAAGGATTACTCGCGGACACGTCGACGTTTACGTCAATTACGAGGATAACCGTCAAGGGAAATCTTCGATAAAACCCGATATGGTGCTTGCCGACAGATACGTGAGGATAGGGAAAGCTCTTGCCGAGCTCGGATTGGAAAACGACCTGACCGTCAACGCGGTAATGCGTTTGCCGGAGGTTCTTACTCTGGAAAGCGAGCCCGACGACGAAACGGAAATAGTCGCGCTTGCGGAGCAAGCCACGGCGGAGGCTTGCGATAAACTCGTCGCGATGCGCTATTCCGAGGGAGAAAGACTGAAAAAGGATATGGCTACGAAAATCGACGAAATCGAAAGGCTGACGGAGGAAATAGAAAAACGCGCTCCGATAGTAGCGGAGGAGCACGCGGTAAAGCTTCGCGCAAGAATAGAAGAAAGCCTTGCGGGAGTGGAAATAGATCAGGCAAGACTCCTTAACGAGGTTTCGTTTTTTATAGACAAAGCGAATATCGACGAAGAGCTGACGAGACTCAAAGGGCACGTCGCTCACGGCAGAGAAATATTCGGAGAAGAGGGACCTGTGGGCAAAAAGCTCGACTTTTTGGTGCAGGAAATGAACAGAGAGGTAAACACGACGGGCAGTAAAAGCAACGATATGTATATTACCGAAAGGGTGTTGCTTTTGAAAAACGAAGTGGAAAAATTGAGGGAGCAGGTACAGAATATCGAATAGAATATGAAAAGAAGAGGGATATTATTCGTGGTTTCCGGTCCGAGCGGAACATTTAATGTTACAACCAACACCTTGGAAGGAAATAAAGACGGATATAAGGCGTATGTAACGCTTGATAATCTTCTTCCCGGTGACTACACGGTAACAGAAACAAATATTCCGATGAAATATTATACGGAATCAAGTACGCAAACGATTACCGTTTTGCCGAACCAAACTGCGTCGGCAACATTTT
>JBJFAO010000135.1:0-2363 GCA_051887955.1 Christensenellales bacterium | reverse complement strand
CCTGGAAACTATATATAATAAGGTAAATACGCCTGCGCCTGCAATAAGGCGATAGTCGAGCGGCATGCCGAGATTAACTATTACGATTATCAGAGACAAATTCAGCGCCGGCGCATATCTTTTCATGACGGCTTCTATTTTTTCTTTCGGAATAACGTTTACCAGAGTAGCGCAATAAGCCATTCCTATCAATAGATAATTAAGGCGGAAAGAGCGGAATACGTATATATCAATGAGCAGTCCCGAAACAATCGAAACAAGCAAGCCGAAAATAAAGAATACGAAACACATAATTTCGTTTTTTAGCTTGCGTATAACCAACGCGACTCCGCCTCCCGTCGCTATGCCTATTACGAACGGAAGAAAAACCGTTCCGACGGTTTGCCATACGGACGCCGTGCCGCCGTTCTTTACTACGTCGATAACGGAAACGGTAGTAAAAAATACCACGACTCCGATTACGTCGTCTATTGCCGCGAGAGGTAAAAGCGTATCGGTAACGGGACCGACCGTTTTGTATTCGTTTATTATGGACAGGGCGGGAGCGGGTGCGGTTGCGAGAGCTATACCGCCGAACAAAAACGCTAAATAAAGGGGAATATTCGCTATGGCAAACGCTATTGCGAACGCTGCGGACACCACCGCAAAAGTCGTTAAGGATTGAAAAACGGTGATTCCGATAATCTGTTTGCCCGAAGCCGCGATTTTTTTGAAAGCGATTTCTTTTCCGATCATTACTCCCGCAAAACATTCGAAGAGCTTTATGGTTATTTTATACCATATTTTATCGGTAATTTCCAAAGTCACGATTTGAACCAAGTACGGACCGAAAACGATGCCCGTAATCAACCAACCCAAAATAGCCGGTAATTTTATTTTTGAAACCAGCTTTCCGATAACGAAAGCGACGCATATAATAGCCGATACTCTCAATATTTCAGTCAACATAGTGCTTTTATCAGAGCTTTTACGGTTTGTTCGGCGTCCACGGAACTATCGCACAGTTTTTCAAACGTGCCGTCGATAAGAAGCTTCGATATCTCTTGTCGCTCCGCAGGGAAAACCGTTTTTATTTTTTCCCAAATACCTTTGTGAAGATACAAAGCGTAGGTTTCTAAGGCTTGATTGAGAACGAATTTATTAAAAATTTCCTTTCGCACCATATAAAAAGACGTCAGATACGTCGATAACACCGAGTAAATACAGATATTGCCGTCCGATTCCAGAAGACGGTTTAGCTTTATGCGTATATCGTAATAAAACTTGTTATATACGGCGAAAGCCAGCTCCTCTTTGTCGGCAAAATATTTATAAACCGTTTTTTTGGATATTTTCAGTTCGCGCGCTATGGTGTCGACGGAAAAGCGCAAGCCTTCTTTTTGCAGATTTTTAATTGATACGTTGATAATCGCTTCTTTCATCATATAGGAAACAAAAATTATTATATTTTGTTTCCATTATATGCAGGATTAAAGCGTTTGTCAACTTAATTGCATGCTCGTATCGAAACAAAAGGCTTTTTTACGGCATTTAGTCGTCGAATAAAATTTTTTAGAAAGCTTTTCGATTTGTATTTTGAAAAATTTTTATCGGCATTATACGATAGCTGTGATAACGAAGGAACGAAAGCCTGCGTTTCAATAGTAAAATCAATTGCGATTCCTTCGGGCAACGGAAGTCCCATTTCCGCTGTCCGACGTTTTTATTCTTTAGATATCAATTCGTAATCGATTATCCATGATTCGAGTACGCTTCGCACGTTCAGAATTCGTACGACGACAGTATCTCCGACCGATACGTCGGGATTGGTCGGCGCTACGAAATTCAGGTGTTTGCCTGCGCATAAGTTATATCCGAATATAGAATTAGGATGAATGTCGTTCACCGTGAAAGAAACGATTTTTCCCGTCGTATATTCACCGGTTTCCAACGCGTATTCATACTGTTCTCCGTTTTTATAATCGGGAACGATTTTTTCATTGTCTTTACATGCCGCAAACAATCCGACAATACAGACGCACAATAGAATAGTAACAATAATTTTTTTCATAAAACCTCCTTTTTAATATGAGCGTGGGACTCGCTCGTAACGGGGTGTGTTTTTTTCGCGAACGTAAAAACATCTCGTCTTCATTTGGTATTTACTTCAAATTTGTTCGATATGGGTACATTATAGGAAGAACAAAAAGATGCTGCGCAAACACCTCTTTTTATCAATTTCTTCCACAAAATGTGTATTGTTCCATATAAATCCTCCTCTGTTGCGCATGGATAATTATAGTCTATATAATAAATCTCAATTTTTGAGATGTCAAGAGAGTATTCTCAATATTTGATACAATTTTTATATGAAAAACTATTTT
>JBJFAO010000134.1:0-11615 GCA_051887955.1 Christensenellales bacterium | reverse complement strand
ATCGCCGAAAACAGTTACGACCCTCAATACGGCGCTCGTCCGTTGAAGAGATATATTCAAGCGAATATCGATACGTTGCTCGCGAGAACGATAATCGAAGGCAATTTACAAGCCAACGACACTATATCCGTAGATTACGACAACGGAAAATTCGTTGCAACCAACATGCATTGACTTTAATTTGATTCTAAAATAAGTTCCGGTATCGCGCCGGAACTTATTTTTTGTTGTTAAATTAATTCGGAAATAACGGAATTCTGAACCAGAAAATACTCTTCCTTAATCGAGATTCTGTCATCTGAAAAGGATAAATAATCATTTAGTTTTGATAATTTAGTAGCATAAGCAACAGAAAAATCCTCGTTAAAGCGTTTTTTATAATCTAAAAGATCAAGCCCCCTAACAGTACGCAAAGAAAGCATTATATACTCTTCTTTTTCATCTTCAACAGAAAATTTCCGCTCAATAATTTTATATCCGTTTCCGCTATGCTTTCCCTTGATATAATCGATAACGCCGTTACCGTTATAATACCTCTCCCCGTCGACGTAAGAATGCGCGCTCACTCCCACGCCGTAATAGTCCGTCATATCCCAATAAGACGAATTGTGGCGCGATTCGTAACCCGATAAAGCAAAATTGCTTATTTCATAACGATTAAATCCTGCTTCGTTACATTTTTCTTGCACTGTCTCGTATTGCGATATTGTCGCATTTTCAGTAGCTACGGATACCGTTTTGTCGGCAATCATCTTTTTAAGCTTGGTGCCGTTTTCGACCTTAAGCATATACGTAGACAAGTGTTTGACGAGAGGAATAATAGCTTGCAAATCCTTTTTTACGTCCTGATTCTCATCCAAACCGAGCATAATATCCGCACTTACGTTATCAAAATATTTGCCTGCGTTTTCCAGACAAAATACGGCCTGCGCCGAATCGTGCCGCCTGCCGATTTTTTTCAATAGAACGTCGTCCAGAGTCTGCACTCCGACGCTCAGCCTGTTTACGCCCATTTTTTTATAATCGGCAAAATCCGCAAATAGATTAGGGTTGGTTTCTATTGTAAATTCTTCTACGTCGCATTTGAAAGAGGAGTATACCGCTTCGATTACGCTTGAAAGCTGTCGAGCAGTGAGTACGGAAGGAGTGCCTCCTCCGATATAAATCGTTTTTAATACTTTTTCGGAGTTTTTTCCCGTCGCTTTTATCTCGGAAATGAGCTCCCGTACGTATTTACCGCGGATTTCTTCGCTGAAATTTCCCGAACAAAAGTCACAATAATAGCATTTGCTCTCGCAAAAAGGTATGTGGATGTAAAGTCCGGCTTTCATCAATCGTTATCTATTTTGAGAATAGACATAAACGCTTCGCTCGGAATTTGTACGGAGCCTATCTGGCGCATACGCTTTTTGCCCTCTTTTTGTTTTTCAAGCAATTTCTTTTTACGGGTTATATCTCCGCCGTAGCATTTGGCAAGAACGTCTTTTCGCAACGCCTTTACCGTCTCTCTTGCAATGACTTTATTGCCTATTGCGGCTTGTATCGGTATTTCAAACAACTGGCGAGGAATGACGTCTTTCAATTTTTCCGCGATGAGTCTTCCTCTCGTATACGCCTTATCCCGATGCACGATAATACTTAAGGCGTCGCAGACGTCGCCGTTAAGCAGCATATCCAGCTTTATCAAATCGTCGGCGTTGTATCCGTCGAATTCATAATCCAGACTTGCATACCCTCTCGTTCTCGATTTCAGACTATCGAAAAAGTCGTACACGATTTCACTCAACGGCATTCTGTATTCTATTCTTACACGGTTTGTATCCAGATAAGTCAAATCGACGAAAACACCGCGTTTTTCCTGACAAAGCTCCATTATGGACCCGACGTATTCGGGAGGAGTGAAAATATGCGCTTTTACTATCGGTTCTTCTATTTTTTCTATTTCGGTTACGGGCGGCAGCTGCGACGGATTGCTTACCTGCAATACCTCTCCGTCTGTTTTGGTGACGACGTACGACACGCTCGGAGCGGTGGTAATCAAATCCAAATCGAACTCTCTTTCCAACCGTTCCTCTATGATTTCCATATGCAGCAATCCCAAAAATCCACATCTGAAACCGAATCCCAAAGCCGTCGAGGTCTCCGGCTCGAATTCAAGAGAAGCGTCGTTGAGATTTAATTTTTCCAACGCGTCGCGAAGATCGTTGTATTTGCTCCCGTCTGCCGGATAAACTCCCGCAAAAACCATTGGATTAACTTTTTTATATCCCTTCAAAGGTTCTGCCGCAGGTCTCGAAGCATGGGTAACGGTATCCCCTACCGACGTATCCTTTACGTTTTTTATACTTGCCGCCAGATATCCCACGTCGCCGGCTTTGAGGCTGCTTACCGGATACATATTGGGAGCGAACACACCTACTTCGGTAACGTCGAATTCTTTGTGGTTGCTCATAAAACGTATCCTGTCGCCTGCTTTAATTTCTCCGTCAACAATCCTTATATTGCATATAGCTCCCTTATAATTATCGTACATACTATCGAAAATAAGAGCTTTGAGAGGTGCTGTTTCGTCCCCGCAAGGGGCAGGCAGCTTCTCAACTATGCCGTCCAGCACTTGTTCTATATTCAGACCTTCTTTTGCGCTCACAAGCGGAGCGTCGGACGCGTCGAGCCCTATTACGTCTTCTATTTCCGCCTTCACCTCGGAAGGACGAGCGGAAGGGAGATCTATTTTATTTATTACAGGCATAATCGTAAGGTCGTTGTCGAGCGCGAGATATACGTTCGTCAAAGTCTGAGCTTCTATTCCCTGCGACGCGTCTACAATGAGTATCGCTCCCTCGCAGGCGGCAAGGCTCCTGCTTACTTCGTAAGTAAAATCGACGTGTCCGGGAGTGTCTATCAGATTGAATATATATTCTTCTCCCTTATGTTTATAAAACATTCTTACCGGAGTGAGTTTTATGGTGATTCCTCTCTCTCTTTCTATATCCATAGAATCGAGAAGCTGCTCCTTCATGTCGCGTTCGCTTACCTGCCCTGTTTTTTCCATAATTCTGTCGGCAAGAGTGCTTTTGCCGTGATCGATATGCGCTACGATGCAAAAATTGCGAATATGCTTTTGTCTGTCGTTCATAAAACTCCGTCTCGATATTTATACTAATTTTTAATTGTGAATTTATTATATAAAAAAATAGAAAAATAATCAATAAATTTGTTATAAGGTATTCCTTTTGAAATAATTTTAATGTATAATAATTAAAGGTGACGAAATGAATATACAAACAGTACTGAAAAATTTTTCCAACCGTGGTTTTAATATCGAATATTTCGAAACGGCAGAAGAAGCTATCTGTTTTATTAACGATATAATTCCAAAAGGCTCTGTTGTCGGATTCGGAGGAAGTCAGACCGTGGCGGATATAAATCTGCTCGAAAATCTGCCCGAAAGAACTCTTTTACATAAATCGATTTGCCCCGACGTAAATCCGGACGAGCTTATGGCAAGGATGCACTCTGCCGATTGGTACGTCTGCAGCGCCAACGCCCTGTCCGCTACAGGAGATATCATAAATATCGACGGCAGAGGCAACCGCGTCGCGGAGACGATTTACGGTCCGAAAAACGTTCTTATAATTGCCGGAGTGAACAAAATAACCGACGATATTCAGTCGGGCATCGAGCGCGTAAGAAACGTCGCTTCGCCGAAAAACTGCGTCCGACTCAACAAGAAAACCCCTTGTGCCATTACGGGAAAATGTAGCTATTGCAACAGTTATGATACGATTTGCAAGGCAACTGTTATTTTGCATCACCCTACTACGGGTAAAAACGTAGTCATAGTGTTGATAAATAAAAATTTAGGATTCTGATATTCCGGAGGTAAAAAATGTGGTTATTTGAAAGACCTATCGCACACAGAGGATACCATAACGAAACCGCAACCGAAAATTCAATGAGCGCGTTCCGTCTTGCTATCGAAAAAGGATACAATATAGAAACGGACGTTCATCTCCTTAAAAGCGGAGAAGTCGTTATTTTCCATGACAACACCCTTAATAGAGTGTGCAAAAAAAATGTCGCTATAAGCGAATTGACGCTCGACGATATCAAGAGCGATAAGTATTTGCTGCCGAACGGCGAGCATATTCCACTTTTCTCCGAATTGTTGGACATCATCGACGGCGAAAGGAACGGCATACTTCTCGAATTGAAATTTAACGGATTCAATTACGATTTGGAAAAAGCCGTATACGAATTGATAAAAGGAAAGGAAAGCTACGTAGCGGTCCAGGCTTTCAATCCCTATACTTCGGTTTGGTTCAAAAACAACGCTCCCGAATTTACACGCGGCATGCTGTCCGATCTTTTCGTTTTTCCTTTCACCGCTTCGGTATGGAACAAAGGAAAACCCGATTTTCTCGCATACAATATAAAATTCATTGATAAATGCGTACTTAATTTTGTCGAAAAAAAGAATACAAAATTATTGTCCTGGACGGTTCGCGCACCCAAGCTATTAGACAAAGCCATAGACGTAAAAGTAAACAATATCATTTTCGAAAAGCTCGATTTGGATGAACTCGGTTTTTCAAAAGATAAGTTAAAGAGCGAGAATTAACAATCTTTACCAGATAAAAATATCTAATCTTTCGCAATACTAAATGCGGAGGATAATATGAAAAACACATTTTTACTCGGTATGATGTTAGGCACGGTAGGTACGACTTTATTGCTTAACAAATCGAAATGCAAAGCTTTATGGCATAAAATTGCGAAATAATCGAAGGGCTTGAAAAAGTCCTTCTTTTTTTACAATTCTCTCTCATTCCGTATTGACTTATAAAGTATTATTATGATAATATATTTATTAGCGTATAGTGCTTGGAGGTAAATATGGCAGCGGTCGCAAACAGAAACGTCGAAATTAAAAACGTAAGAAGCAAAGACGTAAACGCATACAGGAATTTCGGCTGGGTTCGCACGAACGACAAACCGGAGAACGTAAAAAGCGGAAAAAAGGCTCCCGACGTAGTAATCAAGAGAAAGATAAGCTATTCCGACAACGTTGATTTAGCCAACTGCGAAAAAAGGTATTTCAAGCTGTATAAGAAAAAATACAGACAAAAACCTATCCTCGGGATATTGAGCTTTATACTTATGCTTGCGTTCCTTGTCGTAGCAGTATTCGAGCTGTATTTCGGCATAAGCGCAATAGTCGCCGATTCAAAAGCTGTCGATACTAACGCCGAGAGCGAAGCGTCCGAAATAAAAACCGCGATAAAATTGCTTACCGCCGACGAATCCGATACTCAAACGCCTTCCACGGAAGACGCCGAAGCTACAAAAGCGGGCGAAAGCGGTATTAAAAAAATTCTTACAGACATAAACGACAAATACGTAGCTCCGATAATCGATCCGCTATTTAGAGATACCGTCGTATTCATTAAAGACGAAAGCATTATCTTAACCGATGAAGAAGATAAAAAATACGTGCCTAAAGACACAAAAATCGTTATTGAAGAAACGGTCGGTGAAGAAACAAAAACCTCGGAAATAGTAGTAAATGCGGATTCTCCCGTAAAAACCGATTCCGTAACGGGACAATCGTACATAACGATAGCCGGCACAGCCAAGCTTATCGACATTGCTACAATTGCCGAATCTATAGGGATGGAAAAATATTTGACGGTAGAAATAGCTCTCGGAGCTGTCGCGCTCATACTGTTTATCGTCTTTTTGATTATTTTCTGCGAAATTGCGAAAATCAAAAAGAAACGCAGAATTAAATTTGAGAAGCTTGCCGATATGGAAGCGGAGGCGCAAGCAATAATAAACTACATGTGCAACAGGGATCCTTCTCTGCTCAGCAAATCAAAGCGCAAAGAGATTATGTGGACCAATATTATCGCCAACGGAATTCGACAGGCTCAAGCCTACAACAGCATCCGTTACGACGACGAGGACGATGAATAGCGCTATTTTGTCATAAAGTTAAAGTGCGGTATTTTTATTACCGCACTTTTTATTTGCAAAGCTTCTATTAAAAAAACTCTCCGTTGCGGAGAGTTTTTTAATCCTTTTTTTATTACAGCTTTTCAACGAGTTTAAGATCGATTCCCTTATCGCCGATTTTAATTACTTTTACTTTAACCGTGTCGCCGATATTTACTACGTCCTCAACCTTTTCCACTCTTTCTTTTGCAAGCTTGGAGATATGGATCATTCCGTTTTTACCGGGAGCAAGCTCTACCCATGCGCCGAAGGACATTATTCTTACCACGGGACCGACGAACTCGTCTCCTATTTCGGGATCTTTAGCAATTGCAAGAATAGTTTTCTTTGCTTTCGCCGCCATTTCGTCATCGGCAGACGCGATAAATACTTTTCCGTCGTCGTCTATATCGATTTTTACTCCGGTATCTTCTATTATCTTGTTGATAACCTTACCGCCGCTTCCTATTACCTCTCTGATTTTATCGGGATCGATATTAAAGCTTGTAATCTTGGGAGCGTATTTGGACAAGCTCTTTCTGCTTTCGGGAATGACTTCGAGCATCTTGTTAAGAATAAATAATCTGCCTTCGCGAGCCTGAGCCAAAGCGGTACGAAGTATCTGTTCGTCTATGCCTTTAATCTTTATATCCATCTGAATAGCCGTAATACCCTCAGACGTTCCCGCGACCTTAAAGTCCATATCGCCATAAAAATCTTCAAGTCCCTGAATATCGCTCATTACGGATATTTTGTGATTGGCTTCGTCCTTAATAAGTCCCATAGCTATACCTGCAACGGGAGCTTTGATAGGAACGCCGGCGTCCATAAGAGCCAAAGTAGAACCGCAAACGCTTGCCTGAGAGGTAGAACCGTTACTGCTGATTACTTCGCTTACGGTTCTTATAGCGTACGGGAAGCACTCGTTGCTCTGCAAAACAGGCTCCAAAGCTCTTTCCGCCAAGGCTCCATGACCGATTTCGCGACGTCCGGGGCTCTTTAAGGGTTTAGCTTCGCCGGTAGAATACGGCGGCATATTATAGTGATGCATATATCTCTTAAAGGTATCGTCGTCAAGACCTTCAAGTTTCTGCACCTCGGTAATGCTACCCAAGGTTAGAGTAGTAAGAACCTGAGTCTGTCCGCGAGTAAATACGCCCGAACCGTGAACCCTGGGAAGGATACCAACTTCGCACCAGATAGGTCTTATATCTTTTAACGTACGTCCGTCCGGTCTTATCCCTTCCTCGCTGATACGTTTACGAACGTATTCCTTTTTCATCGCGTAAAGCACGTCTCCTACGTATGATTTGTCATCGGGATAAATCTCGGCGAAATGTGCCATAAGCTCGTCGGTCACGGCGTCCTCTCTCGCCTCTCTTTCATGCCTGTCAAACGTATCGTATATATAAGCGATTTTATCGGCGGAATATTCTCTTACCGCTTTTTCCAATTCTTCGGGAGCATGACGAAGCTCTATGTTCATTTTGGGCTTGCCGACCTCTTTCTGAATCTCTTCAATCCATGCGACTATCCTTTTGATTTCCTCATGTCCGAAAAGTATCGCCCCGAGCATCTCCTCTTCGGTAAGCTCGTTGGCGCCGGCTTCAACCATCATAACGGCGTCTTTGGTACCGCTCAAAGCAAGGTTGAGTCTGCTCTTTTCGCGTTGTTCAGCGTCGGGGTTTATGATATATTCACCGTCGACCATACCTACCATTACCGAGCCTGTGGGTCCGTTCCACGGAATATCGGATACGGTAAGCGCAATGCTGCTTCCCAACATACCGAAAACTTCGGGCGGTATATTGGTATCAACGCTAAGCGCCGTAGCTACTACGGCTACGTCGTTAAATAATCCTTTCGGGAAAAGAGGACGAATAGGTCTGTCGATAAGACGACTGGTAAGAATTGCTTTATCCGAAGGACGTCCTTCTCTCTTTTTAAATCCGCCGGGAATCTTCCCGACAGCATACATTTTTTCTTCAAAATCAACTCCCAAAGGGAAAAAGTCTATTCCGTCTCTCGGAGCTTTTGCCATAGTCACGTTGGTCAATACGACGGTATCTCCGCAACGAATAAGGCATTCGCCGTTGCTGTGAGAGCAGTATCCGCCGATTTCAACGCTTACTTCTCTACCGCCGATAGTGGTGGTGAAAATTCTGCTTTCTTTCATTAATCCTCCTTGTGTGTTCGTCGCCCGACGAACCTAAATATATATAAATTTTGTTATAATAACCTTTCTTTAATCCGCCTGTACCGGATACAAATAGTAAAATGAGGTCGCCACAATTCAAGCAACCTCATCTTATACATTACTTTCTCAAATTCAACTCTGCTATAATCGTTCTGTAACGCTCGATATCTTTCTTTTTCAAATAACCGAGAAGATTACGTCTTTTACCTATCATCTTCAACAAACCTCTGCGGGAATGGTGATCTTTGGGATGCGTTTCGAGATGGGCGTTCAGAGACGCTATTCTTTGAGTGAGCAAAGCAATTTGTACTTCGGGGGAGCCGGTGTCGCCCTCGGTACGCGCAAATTTTGCCATGAGTTCCGCTTTCGTCATTTCATTCATTGTTTTTTACCTCCAGTAATGAATAATAATTCGCCCTTAGCAAAGTAAATATCGTCTTAAATCAAGGTTACGGTAAAAACCTTGCACGGGTAACTTAGCCTAATTATAATATCACAATATTTATTAAGTGTAAACTGTTTTTAATTATTTACCGATAATATTTTATACTGACTTTTTAGACGTGGAAACGCCTACGTTTACAGCCGTATTCGTCAAATTTTTTCCGCACGTCAAATTTTTAAACGAATCGTTATCGTCGGCATAATAATAAACGAAAGTTTCGTTTACGTTAGCTTTATCGGGATCGTCCGCGGCAGTTCCCACGCTTCCGCCGTTAATGCAACCCACCACGGTTCCGCACGCAAACTTATCAGAATGCGCGTCGGGATTAAAGTTTATTCCGTTTACGCTCACGCTCAATTCCATAAAATTCATGCTTATGTTTTTTATGGTTCCGTTATGATTATAGCCCGTATATCCTCCGATATACGCATTGGTTATTTCGGTAGTCGTCGCTACTTTTATAGTGGCAGTAACGTCCGCCGCGTCGCTTTTCGTCGTGTTTATTATTTTCCCTTCGTTCTTTCCCGCTATAGCGCCCACGTACAACTCGTCGCCTCTCAATTTTGCGGTACTATGGATATTTATCGTACTGTTAAGTTTTATATTCTTTATCGTTCCTCCGTTACGTGCGAACAAACCTATGAAACCGTCGAATTCCGTATCTTCCGTAACCGTATAATCGAAAGTCACGGTATGTCCGTTTCCGATAAAAGTGCCGGTGTACGGAGAATCTTTGCCGCCTATAGGCTTCGTTACCATAATATCGCTTGTAAGAATAACGGATCTGCTCAAATCGACAAGCGACTCCAACTGCTCTCCCGTCGAAATCTCCAAAGGCCATTGAGCATACAGGCTCGTTTCCGACGCAACGTCCCATTTGAAAAGACCGTTTCCGGCTTCGTCGGTATATCTTGTGCCCGTTCCCGAATTATTTACGCTGTCGTAATCACTGTACCAACCGCAAAAAACGTCGGCTTTTTTTGCCCATTGTTCATCGCTTACGCCTGTATACGGAAAATAAAAATCCTCTCCGTAAACCTGTAAAAACGTCTTGAATTCGACTCCTTCGGTAAAATAAAGAGTAACGGCAATTTGTTTTGCCTCCCAAACGGAATAGATATAGTATTCTTCTTTATCCGTTTTTTCCCAGCATAGCAAACTATATCCGTTCGCATTCGTCAGCATCTCGTTACCATCCGGATCCATCGCCCAACCCATAAAAGTAAATCCGTCCTTTTGGGGGATATTGAGATTAAATTTTTTGTCGTATTCTACAATCGCGCTCTCTTTCCCTTCTGCGGGAAGGTCGTAAATCAAGGTAAACTTCTTATCTTCCCATACCGCATAAAGATTTATTACAGAGCCTTTATCGGAATAGATCCACGTTCCGTTGGAATCTATCTCGGTACCGTCCGACGCTTTCCAATGCAAAAATCTTTTACTGCCGTCCGAATATATGGGCGAACCGAAAGCGTAGATATCTCCGTAACTTACGCTGACCGTCCTTTCACCCTCGAACACGGCTTTATTTTCCAAGTTAAACACCACGGTAAACGTCGCCGGTTTCCATTTGCAAACAAGGGTGATGTTATACGGTATAACGTAAGGAGTAGTAAAATCGATAACGTTGTCGTTTTCGTCGCACCATCCCTCGAAAGAATAACCTTCTCTCGTAGGAACGTGCATATCCACCCACTCCTGAGTTATTTCTCCCGTCACCGTACCGTTAGGTCCTGTCCCCGCGTCGGGATCTTCTCCAGATTTATATCCGAATCCTGCCGCGGGATAACCTGCCGTCAGGTCGATTACGTACCTGTCGGAGGTAAGTTTCCAGCTATCCTTCAAGCTGTTTATCTTATCCTGAGAGACGTAAATAAACATTCCGTTATCGAATTTATCGCCGAAAGTCTCTTCGGTTATCGCAGGCACCGCTCCGTCGGGAGCAAGGTACAATTTCGTCAAATTGGAGGCGTATTTTACCGACGCTCTTTCCATTTGATTTATTCTTTTACCGAGAGTAAGCTTTTCAAGATAATTTCCCATGAAGGCATATTCGCCTATTACGGTTATCGAATATATAGTACTATCGATTTCACAACCGTCTCCGATTTCTATTTCGGAAGCCACGCGAGACGTTTTTATTACCGTCGCGCATTTATTTTCGGAGTCGTCGGTTATTCTCAATATCACGTTGCCGTCGGAGTCCTCTCTGAATACGGTATCCGCGCTTTCTTTATGATATTTCGCTTTGTCGACCGCGTTATTGTTGAAAAACACGTTCAGATTACCGTCGTCCGCGGAAGCGACTATATATTCCGGCGTATACTTGGGATAGACGTCGGCGCCTGTTAAAAATAAATCGTCGAAAGCTATGCCGTCGTTTATTTTGGCGAATTTGACGTAAACCAACCCCGGAATACGTATAGCCTGCGAGCTTATATTGGCTACCGACTCGGGCAATACGAGCGCGGCGATATTGCTCATAAAGAAAGCGTAATCGCCTATTAACGTCACGTTAAATTCTCTGCTTCCTTGATATCCGTCTACGCTCTTCCCGATATCGTATACGGCGAGCATTTTGCCCGAAGGATACGCAAACAACGTGTTTATTTTCTCGCCCTCAACCGTTGAAGCAAACAAAACGCCGTCTACGGAAACAAAAAATTTATTTCCGTCGGGGACTGCGAACGACTGCAAGGAATAACAATATAAAAACGCGTTATTTTTTATATCGGACGTATTCGCGCCCAACGAAATCTCTTTCAAATAATAGCAATTGGAAAAGGCTTCCGTGCCGACGGAAACGAGGGCGCTCGTCTCGGACGGCACGCCGAAAGCGGTTATGCCGGAATAGGCAAACGCATAGTTGGCAACTCTTTGCAAATCTCTCTTTGCATAAAAACCTTTTTCGGTATCGTCTACCGTCCCGACGAAAGAGGAACATCCGTAAAAGGCATACGGTCCTATGTAGCGCAGCTT
>JBJFAO010000133.1:0-2370 GCA_051887955.1 Christensenellales bacterium | reverse complement strand
GTATGTTTCGTTACCACGGCAAAGACCGATGAAGAGGCTAAAGAGCTTTTGAAACAGCTCGGTATGCCCTTTTCCAAGTAGGAGGTAAAAGATGGCTAAGAAAGCGATGATAAACAAGCAACAAAGGAAGCAGAAGTTCTCCACCAGAGAGTACACCAGATGTTCTATCTGCGGCAGACCTCACGCTGTCTTGAAAAAATACGGCATTTGCAGAATATGCTTCAGAGAATTGGCTTACAAAGGTCAAATCCCCGGCGTAAAGAAAGCAAGCTGGTAAGGAGGTAATAACATGGCTATAGTAGACCCCATTGCGGATATGCTCACCCGTATCAGAAACGGATTGACCGCAAGACACGAAAAAGTAACCGTTCCTTCGTCCAACGTCAAGATGGCTATCGCCAATATACTTGTTGAGGAAGGATATATCAAGAGCGCGACGGTAATTAAGGATGAAAAGAACGTTCAGGACAACATCGAAATCGAACTTAAGTACGGCGCAAACTATGCGAAGGTAATTTCCGGACTGAAGAGAATATCCCGTCCCGGACTTCGCGTTTATGCAAAAGCGGAAGAACTCCCCAAAGTGCTTAACGGACTCGGTATCGCAATCATATCCACCTCTAAGGGGATAATGACCGACAAGAAAGCGCGCGCTATCGGAGCAGGCGGAGAAGTTCTCGCCTACGTTTGGTAAGGAGGTAATTTATTATGTCAAGAATAGGTAGATTACCCATAAAAATCGAAGACGGAGTAAAAGTTACCGTCAACGACAGAACCGTTACCGTAGAAGGTAAGCTCGGCACTCTGTCGCAGGTTATCGAGAACAAAGACATCAACGTAAACGTAGTAAACGGACACGTCGAAGTCACCAGAAACAACGAGCTTAAAGCCACCAAGGCGGCTCACGGACTTTACAGAGCTCTTATTGCGAACATGGTAGTGGGCGTAAGCAAGGGCTATCAGAAAGGTCTCGTTATCGCAGGCGTAGGTTATAAGGCTCAGGTTGTGGGCAAGGATCTCGTTCTCAACGTCGGATTTTCTCATCCGGTTAACGTAACCGCTCCCGAAGGCGTAAAATTCGAATGCCCCTCCATCACCGAAATTACCGTCAAAGGTATAGATAAGGTTTTGGTAGGACAGACCGCCGCCAACATCAAGGCTATCAGAAAGCCCGAACCTTACCACGGATACGGAATCCGCTACAGCGATGAAGTAATCCTCCGCAAGGAAGGAAAGACTGCAGGTAAATAAAGGAGTGCGTTATGATAAGTAGAGTTAATAAAAACGAAATAAGAAAGGCAAGACACGACCGTATGCGCTTTTATATAAACGGTACGGCGACCCATCCTCGTTTGAACGTGTACCGTTCTCTCAACCATATTTACGCGCAGATTATCGACGACTCCGCCAACAACGGCAACGGAGCGACTCTTGTAGCCGCTTCCACCGTAGAGAAGGAAATCGCCGCAAGCGTAAAGGATATGTCCAAGAGCGAAGCCAGCAAATACGTAGGCAAGGTTATCGCTGAGAGAGCCAAAGAAAAAGGTATCGAAGCGGTCGTTTTCGACAGAGGCGGATATCTTTACACCGGACGTATAGCCGCCCTCGCTGACGGCGCGAGAGAAGCCGGATTGAAATTTTAGGAGGAAGGTATGGCAAGAAACGAAAAATTTTCAAGAGAGCCGAAGGACGATTTAATCAAAAAGACAGTTTCGGTCAACCGTGTTACCAAGGTTGTTAAAGGCGGACGCAATATGCGTTTTGCAGCCCTCGTAGTAGTCGGCGACGGCAAAGACAGAGTCGGATGCGGTCTCGGCAAAGCTAAGGAAGTACCCGAAGCTATCGAAAAGGCTATCAAGGCGGCGACCAAGAGCATGATAAACATCGCCATCGTCGGAAGCACTATTCCTCACGCTAACGAAGGCGTGTACGGACGCGGCAAAGTAAAGCTTATGCCCGCTCCCGAAGGTACCGGAGTTATTGCCGGCGGCGCGGTGAGAGCCGTTTTGGAAGTAACCGGGATAAAGGATATCCGTACCAAATCTCTCGGTAGCAACAACCCCATCAACTGCGTAAAGGCGACCATAAACGGACTTGCTTCCCTTCGTACCGCCGAGCAGGTAGCCAAAGCTCGCGGAGTCGACGTGGCATCTCTGGCAGATTAGGAGGATTGATATGGCACAAATTAAAGTTACGTTGATAAAATCCACCATCGGACGGGTAGAAAAACAACAGGCTACCGTCGCAGCTCTCGGACTTAACAAAGTCGGCGCATCCCGCATACACGAAGACAACGCTGTTATTCGCGGTATGATAGAAAAGGTAAGCCACCTCGTTAAGGTCGAAGAGGTCAAGTAAGGAGGCAGAAAT
>JBJFAO010000132.1:0-11704 GCA_051887955.1 Christensenellales bacterium | reverse complement strand
ACTACCGCCGAAGTAATATCGGCGATGATAGCCGACGAAGCGGCGATAGGAGTATGCAACAACAAGACCACTGCGGTGAGAGTTATTCCCGTGTACGGCAAACAGGAAGGCAGCGTGGATTTCGGCGGCTTGCTCGGAACCGCGCCTATTATGAAAATAAACACGTGTTCTCCGGCGAAATTTATTTCTCGCGGAGGCAGAATACCCGCTCCCGTGTGGGCTCATAAAAACTGAAGAGATATGGAAAAAATAGCAAAATTCGAAAAAGTAAGCTTCGACGAATACAAGAAAGCCCTCGAGGGGCGTTCCGACGAGGAAATAAAGGAAATTTACGACGGGATATCCCTTCCGCGCCGAGCGACCAAAGGGAGCGCGGGATACGATTTTTACGCGCCGTACGACGTAACCTTATTATCGGGCGAAAGCGTGAAAATACCCACGGGAATAAGAGTAAAAATCGCCGACGGCTGGGTGCTTGCTCTTTTCCCGAGAAGCGGACTCGGGTTCAAATTCAGACTGCAACTCGACAACACCGTCGGGATAATCGACGCGGATTATTACGAAAGCGACAATCAAGGGCATATTTTCTGCAAAATAACCAACGATTCGCGTGAAAACAAAACGCTGAGCGTAAAAAGGGGAAACGGTTTTTGTCAGGGTATTTTCCTGCCGTTCGGCATAACGACGGACGACGAGACCACCGCGGAACGCAACGGCGGTTTCGGCAGCACGGATAAATAAAATTTTTTATTGCAAAAAAACCGAGCTACGAACGCTCGGCTTTTTGGTTTTATTAAATAACTTATAAAACTTATTTGGTAAAAGCTTTTATTGCCTCTTCCGTTCCGGCAATAACCCATTTTCCCTTTTGCTCGACCTTCCAGCCTTCATCCTTGAATTCGGACGCAATGTTGCTGTATGCGTTTTTCGCGGAATCGGTACCTACGTACAATACGGCGTAAAGTACGCTTTCGCCGTCTTTCTCCGCGCCGAGTTCACAATCGCAGTAGATTCCTCTGCGCGTCGGGGTTTCGTTGATTTGTACCGTGTAACCCGCTTTTTCCAATTTTTCTTTAGCGGCTTGCCCGTCCTTCGGGGCGCAGGCGACGAATACTACGGCGATGCAAGCGAGGATTGCTATAATCGACATGATTTTCATACATTTTTTCATTTCTAAAATCTCCTTTTTAGTTATTTTTTCGGTTTGTCGTTTGACAGAAATAAGCCTTTAAGCAAAGAAATCGTTTATCGCCTTTTGCGTGCTTGCGTATATAACCCATTTCCCTTCGATTGCAATAAGCATGAGATCCTCTTCGGTCAGACCGCTATTCAAAAGCTCCTGTCGCTCTGCCATATCCTTATCGTAACACGCTTTTGCAGACGCTTCGTCGGCAAACAGATACGCAACCTCGATATAATCCGAGACGTCTTCCTCACCTTCTCCTTTGATAATACACGACAGATAGCCGACAATCAATCCCCATTCGGAGTCCTGTTCCTCTTCTGCGTATTCCACTTCATAGCCGGCTTTTTCCATCTTTTCGGCGGCGGCAACGACGGATTCGGGCGCGTTACGTTTGTCTTTTTGGGCTCCGTCACAAGCAAAAAGTATCATTGTCGCACAAAGAATAACAGATAAAACCGATATCGATTTGATAAACTTTTTCATTTTCTTGTTTCTCCTTTTATTTTTCTGCCAATACTATAAATGACGTCAATCGTATAACAATATAATTGTATCAAGTACATTAAGACTTGTCAAGTACAAAAGTACTTAATTATTATATAATTTACGCATGTTCAAATCGCTGATTAAAGAGCTGCGCGAAGGCGCAGGGTTGAGCCAGTATGCTCTTGCCAAGGAAATCCGTGTAAGTCAGTCTGCCGTAGCTAAGTGGGAGTTGGGCAAAACCGAACCCACTGCCAGCGCGCTTATTTCTTTATCGAAGTATTTCAAGGTAAGCGCTGACTATCTCCTCGGACTGGAAGACGAATTCGGCAATAAAAAGTATTAAAACATTTATTTTCAGACTCTGCTTGAACCGTTACGGCTTTTTATATGAGCCGTCGACGCGGACTCCGCCGCGGAAATAATCGATTCGGATTATTTTTTACGGCGATAACGAGCGACCTATCCAAATAAAATTGACAAACGATTCAAAAGGGGGTAAAATTTTGACGCCGAAGAAGGGACGGGCGTTTTGTCGGAGCGCGTTTACCGAATGCGGAATAACGATGGACGATATAAAAAAGAGTTAGGGACGACGGTTTCGGCGGTACGGAAGCTGAAGATAACTATTAAAGAAGGGAAAAATGACTGATTATACGATATTGCTCGAATTGGCGATTATTTTGTTTTTTACAAAGCTGTTCGGAATAATAACGAAAAAGCTCGGCTTACCGCAGGTGGTAGGCTTTCTTATTGCCGGTCTGCTCGTCGGACCGTGCGTACTGAAATGGGTGCGGCCGTCGGATACGTTGCGTATTATAGCGGAGCTCGGAGTTATTCTCATTATGTTTTCGGCAGGGCTGGAGACCAACGTCAAGGACCTCAAAGAAAACGGTCTTGTTTCCTTTCTCGTAGCCATGGCGGGAGTGTTGTTGCCGTTGTGCTTCGGGTTTTTAATAGCCGCGGCGTTCTTGGGCGGATTTGAAAACGTGGATAAAATGCAGATATTGAAATACGTTTTTATCGGCGTTATTATGACGGCGACGAGCGTTTCCATTACCGTCGAAACTCTTCGGGAGCTCGGAAGACTCCGTTCGCGCGCAGGGACGGTTATTCTTTCGGCGGCGATTATCGACGACGTAATCGGCATTGTTTTGCTCAGCATAATAATAGGAGTCAGAAATCCCGAAGTAAAGCCCGGAATAGCGGTGTTAAAGACGGTGATTTTCTTTATCCTTGCCGTCGGCGTCGGAATAGGAATACACTATCTATTCAAATTTTTGAATAAAAAATATCCGCATACGAGACGATTGCCGATACTTAGTCTCGTCGTTTGCTTCCTTTACGCATATTGCGCCGAGCACTTTTTCGGGGTGGCGGATATAACGGGCGCATATATCGCGGGCATAATGATGTCGGGGCTGAAGGAAAGCGATTATATCGACAGAAAAATAGAGATAAACGCCTATATGATTTTTTCTCCCGTATTCTTTGCGAGCATAGGAATAAACGCCGATTTTTCGAGTTTTAACGTCAATATGCTGTGGTTCTGTCTGGCGTTCGTCGCGGTGGCGATAATCACGAAAATGCTGGGATGTTTTCTTGCGGCGAAATGCGTTCGTTACGATATGCACGAGTCGCTCATTATCGGCATAGGGATGATAGCCCGAGGCGAAGTCTGCCTTATCGTGCTTCAAAAAGGCATATCGGCTGGTTTCGTTACCGCAGACTATCTCGCTATGGGAGTTATGCTCGTGATAGTGAGCAGCTTCCTTGCGCCGATATTGTTAAAGCTTATATACAAAAGATGGGACAAAAAAAGCGGACTTCCTCCCCTTGCCGAGGGCGGTAGTGTGGAAACGGCATTGCCGTCCACTACATCTTGTGCCGACGGTAAATAAAGTATTTTCGCTGTTCCGAATAGGTTTGATTTTTTCAGCTTTTAATGATATAATTGTCAAAGCATAACGGTTTTTTGATATTGAATTCGGACGTCCGTAACGACGGAAGATTTTGCCGTGTCGAAACAAAACGTAAAAAAGGGAACCAATGATTAACGACGAAGACATAAAGAGCAAGCTGCTTATACTTTTCATTCTGGAAAAATTAGAAATGCCCATAAACGAGGACATTCTTTTGCAGATGTGTTCTTTGGACAACGATTGGATACCGTATCTTTGTTTTTCACGATATATTTCCGAGCTTGCCGGCGCGGGATTCGTAAACAGACACCCCGACGAAATTACCGGCAAGGACTTCGTATTGTCCCTTTCCGAGGACGGCAAAGTCTGTCTGAGCCATTTTTACAACGAAATATATAAGTCGGTACGCGACGACGTAACCGCATATATAAGGAACAACAGATTGCTTTACCGCAAGAAGCAGGAGTTTTCCTGTACCTACAGAAGAGAGGAGGACGGCAATTTCAAGGTGACCTGCGCCGTACTCAACGTCGATTCTCCGGTATTTGAAATTACCTTTACCGTTCCCACCCTTACCAAGGCGATAGAAATAAGGAACAAGTGGCAGACGAAAGCCACGGATTTTTATAAACTCTATACCGATATGCTGATAGATTAAAAGAGCTCTCCTAAGCGGAGAGCTTTTATTTGAGGTTTTCTTAATAAATTTTCTGTTTTGCGCCATATTTTATAATGAAATTTTGCATATTCTATAGTAAAAAGGCAAAAAAACTTTAATTTTTAAGGTAAAATAAAGCGAACGCGTGCATTATAATGTCAAATGCAAGGCTTTGAAGATTGTAAAAGCGCTTCTGTCGTTGGCTTTGCCGCGGTAAATAAAAGGGTAATTTTTGCGGCCGATATATGAACGGATGAGCTTGCGCGTTGCAATCGAAGAAACTCAAAGGTATAATTTTTGTAATATACCGTTAAAATTCGCGGTACGGCTAATAACGTCGTAAGCGAAAAGGAGTAAAAATGACGAAGACAAAATTATTTTCGGTAGCGATTTTCGTGCTTGTCGTTGCGGTATTGACGTGTCTTATTACGGGCTGTACGTCAATGCCTTCTTTTATCAATCCGGGAGACAATTTGGGCGGAGGGGGAATTGCGCAAACACCCACGGAAGCGACCGACGAGAGCGGAACGCTGATTGAGAAAGCGGGGACGAAAGACGTCGCCGCCATAAAAAACGACGTTTCGTCCGCAGACGCGGTAATCGTTACGGACAGCGTAGCGGAAATAACGGAAAACGGCGATTATTTGCTGGAAGGGAATTACGTATCCGTTTTGGTAGCTAAAGGAGTCGCAGCGCATCTGTTTTTGAATAACGCCGTTATAACCAATCCCGACGGCAACGCGATTTCGAGCGGAAAAAATTGCGACGTAACGCTTACCGTAAGCGGAGTAAACTCCGTAACGAACGGTGGCGAAGACGTAAACGCCATTCACATAAAAGGCAATTTGAAAATAAACGGAAACGGAGTCCTGAACGTTCGGAGCGATTCAAAAAGCGGTATTAAAGCCTCGAAGGACCTTTGTATAGTCGACGTGACGTTGAACGTTACTTGTGAAAATCACGGCGTTACGGCGCAGTCGGTGACAGGCGATTCCGCCACGATAAATATATTGTCCGCAAAGAAGGACGGAATTCAGGCGGAATGCGATTACGACGAGCCGAGCGACGCTTCTCAATGCGTGTTCACTACGGAAATAGGGTATATAACGCTTAAAAACGTGAATTACCGTTGCTCCGTCTACGGCGACGGGTTGCAGGCGGATACGTTTATTTATTTGGACGGAGGAAGCTACGAGATAACGACCACCGGCGTGTTTGTGGAGAAATCGGACGCAAACGTGTCCGCTTACGGACTGACGAACGACGATTTCAAATTTATATATCTTAACGGAACGTATCAAAGAATAGCGAGCGATTACCGAGGTAACGACGCTCGTTACGCGTTGCAGCAGGGGTGCAAAGGGATAAAGGTAGGCGAGATAGAATACGATTCGGACGGCGACGGAGAGGATGATACCGTCGTTACGGACAACACGCATTATAGTATTTTGATTAAAAGCGGAACCTTCAACGTAAATTCTACAGACGACGGCATACATGCAAATTCCGGAGACATAATAATCAACGGCGGAATGTTTACCGTTATTACCTACGATGACGGTATTGCCGCGGATAATCTCTTGAAAATTAACGCCGGAACGATTAACGTAACGGACAGCTACGAAGGAATGGAGGGCGCGTACGTCGAAATAAACGGAGGGACTATAGATGTGCATTCTTCCGACGACGGAATAAACGCCGCTTCCGACCTGTCTTCCGTAAAAGAACATATAATTATTGCCGACGGAGCGATTACCGTAGACGCCGAGGGGGACGGACTGGATTCCAACGGCAGTATTCTGATAAGCGGCGGAACCGTCACCGTTTTCGGCCCGACTAAAAGCGACAACGCGGGACTTGACTCCGACAGCGGGGTTATGGTTACGGGCGGAACGTTATTCGTTACTTCGGCTTTAGGAATGGTGGAAACGCCCGGTTCAAACTCTCTGCAATGCGTTTTGTCGCTCGCGACAAGCTCGGCTGTCGACGAGGGAAACGTTATTTCCGTAAAGAATGCCGACGGCGACGCAATCATTTCCGTCTCCGTTAAAAAGCGGTGTCAATCCGTTATTATCAGCACGAGCGGACTTGTTAACGGCGGGACGTATTCCGTTTATAACGGAGAATCGCTTTTGCAAACCTTTACCGTTTCGAGTACGATTACTTACGTCGGTGCGTCGCAAAATCAAAGACCGAGCAGACGGTAAGACGTTTTGGTTCTAAGCTATAATCCATATAAAAGAAAACCGCCGTAATTAACGGTGGTTTTAAATTTTTTTAAATTATAATTTCAGTTTTTGTCGTCTGAAAGAGCGGCGGTTCTGCGTTCGTTGAGTTCTTTTACTATCCTATCCTTTTTCTCTCCGGTAAGGTCGTAAAAAATTATGGGAACAGAGCAAAGAAGAAGGCTGACTCCGGGCACGAGAGAGACGAGGGAGAACATGGCGAGTCTCTGGTTGACGGCGAGGTCGGTTGCGGCTACGACGGCGTTGGAGGCGTAAATATCGGTGGGATTAAGGTTGATGGCTATATACATCAATATAATTATTACCGTAGCGAACGCGTTGCCGAGCTTGTTTACGAAGGATTGACAGGCGGAGCCCAACGCGTTGTCGCGGAAGCCCGTTTTCCACTCCATAAAGTCTAGGCAGTCGCCCACCATGGCATAGCTTGTTACGTTCAGTACGCCGAGAGGTATGCATTGTATCATAATAAACGGTATGCATACGTAAAAGAGCGCGCCTATATTCTTTACTATGCTTATAGCGCCCAGCATAGTCGTGATAAGACCGGCTACAAAACCGCTTACGCAGCTTACGAGTATAATTTGCTTATAATTGAACCTCTTGTAGAGCTTAGGCATAAGCAGCATGGAGCCGAACATACCTATCGCCGAACATACGGTAAAGACTACGTTTACAATAGTTATGCTCGTCTGAATGGCGGCGGTCGGGTTGGAGACCGACGACAAATCCGGACCGATATAAAAGGCGTATCTCGCCACGTGTACGGAAGCCGCCTGCATCATATATCTCCCTGCCGAAAGTATACCCATGGCTACTACGAGCATAAGAGGCTTGCAGGTAAAAATTCTTTGCAGCGTCTTAGGCTCTCCGGGTTTTCTGTCGGTGGGTTTTTTATAAGCTTTTACTCTTTCTTTTACCTGAAAATAAGAGTTGAGATAGAGCGTAACGCCGACGATTGCGGCGATAATTGCCATAATCAGATATTTTTCTTTGTCAAGCGCGACGCCCTGCGATTTTGTAACGTGGGGCAAAACCAGACCGAGCACGGTAAAAACCGCTATCGGAACCGCGCTTCCGATGCCGTTGAGGGTTCTGCCGAAGGAAATGGTGTCCGCACGTTCGGCAGGGTCGGGCGTCATGAGATTGGGCATACTCCAGAAGGGAATATCGCTGATGGTATACGTCATACCCCACAGCACGTAAATAAATCCCGCATAAATCATATTGCCCGTACTGCCCAGTCCGAAATCCACGAACATAAGACACGTGAGTATCGCAATAGGCACCGCCGTCAGCAGAATATAAGGACGGAGCTTGCCGGCTTTGGGGTTGGCTTTGTCTACGATTATACCCATAATGGGGTCGTTGATTGCGTCCCATACTCTTGCCAGAAGCATCAGGAACAATACGAAAACCAACGGAACCTGCAAAACGTTTATATAAAAATCGGATATATAGCTCGACATTACGGCATACACCATACCTTGTCCGAGAGCGGCTATACCGAAAGACAGCAGCTCTTTTTTTGGTATATATTTTCCGGAAGTATCTTGTATCATCGTTCACCTGCCTGAATTATTCTCAATAATAATACCACACGCGCGAAGATTTTGCAACGGATACTCTCCGCGACTCGGTCGGGAGAAAACGACGGAACGCATATTTTGGTTGACAAAGGAATATTTTGTCGTAAAATATGTGTAGGGGAAACGAGGAGGGAAACGTGAAACTTACCGTTTTGGGAAAATACGGTCCGTACGGTAAAGCCGGAGTGGGCGCGGCGAGCGGATATCTTATAGAGGACGGAGATTTTCGTCTGTTGTGCGATATGGGGAGCGGAGTTATGTCGCGACTTATATCGATAGCGGACGTAAGGACGCTTTCGGGCGTGTTCATTTCGCATCTGCATTACGATCATACGTCGGATTTATTGTCGTTCAGGTACCTTTTAGACGAGCTTAAGTATCCTATAAAGATATTTACGCATAAAGAAGAGAACAATCCCTATTACGATATTTTGTTCGATTCGCAATATTTCGAGATGGTATATATAGACGAGGATACGCATTTAACGGTGGACGGAGTGAAAATGGAATTCTTCAAAATGAGTCACGACGTACCCGATTATGCCGTGAAGCTGACGGGAAGCGGCACTATCATGTATACGGGAGACACTACGTTCAACGACGAAATAATAAAAGGCGGCAGAGGGTGCGATTATATCCTTGCGGATTGCTCTAAGCCCGACGTGTTTATAGGGGCGCACATGCGCTCCGAGTACGCATTCGAGATAAGGAAGAAAACGGGCGCCGAGATTATCGCTACGCATCTTGCTCCCGATTTTTGTCCCGACAAGCTGTTTTGCGGCGCGGAGGGAATAACGATAGCGGAAGAGGGTAGAACGTATAGAACGGAGGACGCGAAATGTCTGAAAAACGCAAACAACGCATAGAACGGTTGTATGCCGAAGGAAAGTACGGCAAATGCAGAGAAGAAAAATTCAAAAACGGCGATTATTACGACGTCGTTTCTTACGCGACGGATTTCGATAAGGGCTTTGATAAAGCGCCTTTTACCGACGGAGACAGTCTTGTGCTTTGTCAGCTCGCATATACGAACATACACCTTTTTGCCGGAAAAAAGCTGAGGGAAATTCCTTCTCTTATTAAGGACGAAAAGGAAGTCGCTCCGTATTGCGGAGAAGACTGCATGAGGCTGATAAAGGCTATGGAAAAGTCCGTGCGTTTCGGAGATATAGTCGTTCTCGACGGAGAAACCAAAGTTTCGGAAGAGGAACAATGTCAGTACGGCGTGCTTCTGTTCGATTGCGGAGATTTTTTATATACGGCTTGTCGCGGAACGGACGATCATCTTATCGGCTGGTTCGAAGATATAGACCTTATTTATAAAGAAGAGCTCGGCTCCCATAGATATACCGTCGACGCCTTGAACCGATACGGAGCGACCTACGATAAGCCGTTTATCGTAGGCGGTCATTCCAAAGGAGGCAATATCGCCGTCTACGCTTCGGCGTTCTGCAATCCCGAAATTTCCGAACGAATAATCGCCGTTTACGACCACGACGGTCCCGGGTTTTTACCCTCCGTCGCGGAAAGGGAGGAGATGCGTAAAATATTCCCGAAGGTGGACAAGACCTGTCCGGAGCTGAGCGTTTTCGGAATTATGATGCGCGAAAAAGAGCTGACTTTAAGGACGGTGTATTCGCATAACAACGGAATTTATCAGCATTACATAATGAATTGGCAGATAGAAAAAAACGACGGCACGCTCGTCCCGGCGGAGAAAAACAACCGCGCGTCGAGAGTGGTGAACGGAGTAGTCGACGAAGTGTTGCCGAAGATGACCTACGACGACAGGGTGTGCTTCCGCACTTTCTGCGTTTCAATTATGGGCAAAGCAAATATAGCCTCTCTCGACGATATAAGCTTTTTGGCGGTTTTGAGAGTCGTGGGAGCAATGTTTAGCGAGCCTATTAAGAGGCAAGGCTATATGTGGAAGCTTCTGGGTATGGTAATAGCGTCGGTGTTCCGCAACGAAAAGCGGGTTCGGCGAGAAATAAGACGGGAGAAAAACAGCAATCGATAAAAATTAACGGCGGATCGGAATCCGCCGTTTTTATCTAATGGAAAACAAGTTTTTTTATAAAAGCTCTATTCCTGCTTTTTTGCAGGTTTCTATGGTTTCGGTATCCCAAACGGAGCATTGCACTTCACCGATATGAGCCTTTTTGAGCAACAGCATGCAAAGTCTCGATTGTCCGATTCCGCCGCCCATGGTGAGAGGAAGCTCTCCGTTTGCAAGGGCTTTGTGGAAAGGAAAACGCATTCGTTCGGAGCAGCCTGCCTCCTCCAATTGCTTTACGAGGGATTGCGGATCTACCCTTATGCCCATAGAAGATATTTCGAACGCTCTGTCGAGGACGCCGTTGTAAAATACTATGTCGCCGTTCAGAGCCCAGTCGTCGTAGTCGGGAGCGCGCCCGTCGTGTTTTATTCCGGAACGGAGCTTTCCGCCTATCTGCATTACGAAAACCGTGCCGTATTTTTTTGCGTACGCGTCCTCGCGTTGTTTGGGCGTAAGGTCGGGCAAATCGTCCTCAAGCTCCTGCGAGGTGACGAATTTTATTTCCCGGCGTAAGCCGCTGTCCACTCCGTAGCGGATTTTTATTTCGTCGGCGGTGTCGCATATCGCGTTGACTATCGCCTTTACCGTTTCGCAAAGGTACTCCTTGTTTCTGGTTTCCGGCGTGATTATTTTTTCCCAATCCCATTGGTCTACGTATACGGAGTGAACGTTGTCGGGAGTTTCGTCCCGTCTTACGGCGTTCATATCGGTATAAAGACCGCTCAGCGGAGAAAAACCGTATTTGTGAAGGGCGTACCTTTTCCATTTCGCAAGGGAATGGACTACTTCGGCTTCTTTCCCTCCTACCAGCATGTCGAAGCGTACGGGGCGTTCGGTACCGTTGAGGTCGTCGTTGAGTCCGCTTTCGGAGTCCACGAAAAGGGGACCGGAAACGCGCATGAGATTCAACGCGGAGGAAAGGTGCTTTTGAAAGTTGGCTTTAATAAAAGCGATGGCTTCCTGCGTCTGATAGAGAGTCAGCGCGGACTCATAGCCTTCGGGCACGTAAGTTTTCGACATAAAATACCTCCGCATTAAAAGAAAATATTTTTTATTATAAACGACCGTTGCGTTTTTTGCAAGAAAGGCGCGGTAAAATAAAAGGAAACGGCGCAAAAAAGCCGATATTGCGGAAGGTAGGTATTGACAACGGCGATAAAGTAATTTATAATTGTTAATTGGTTATAAATGTTTAATGAGATGATGCGAACGGCTCATTGGGCAGAATATAGTTAATAAAAATTCAGGAGGTAATCAATGTTAGGCAATCTTATCGCGGCTTTGGCGACAAGCGCGTGGATTGGCATACTCGTAGCCGTTGCGGTTCTTGCTCTCGCAATAGGAGCGGTCGCTATGCTTTTCGGATACAAGAAATACGTTTCCAAAAAGATAGGCGATTCTAAGGACGAAGCGGCTCGTATAATGGAAGAAGCCAGAGTAGAAGCCAAGACTATGCGCAAAGAAGCGTTGCTCGAAGCCAAGGACGAACAATTGAGATTGCGTAACGAGTTTGAAAAAGAAACAAGACAAAGACGAAGTGAACTTCAGAAACAGGAAAACAGGC
>JBJFAO010000131.1:0-2376 GCA_051887955.1 Christensenellales bacterium | reverse complement strand
TAGCACTTTGGGATTGAGAAACCCGTCTTTAGTAAGTCTTTCGGCTACTTTATTGAAATGCTTTGCAATCTCGTTAAGCAGCTCCAGATCCAACCCGGTATCTCTCTCCGTACCTTTCAGAGCGGCGACAATCGGCTCCGTTGCGGGCTGGCTCGTACCGTTAGCCAACGGACTGAGAGCCGTATCTATTATGTCGACCCCTGCCTCTATAGCCTTCATATTCGTCATGTCTCCGGTCCCGGAGGTATTGTGAGTATGGAGATGAACGGGAATATTTATGGATTGTTTTATCGCTTTTACCAGCTCGTAAGCGTCGTAAGGCAACAAAAGATTGGCCATATCCTTAATACAAAGTATATCCGCTCCCATCTTTTCAAGCTTTTTGGCAAGGTCTACAAAATATTCGATATTATGCACGGGGCTCGTTGTATAGCTGAGAGCCGCTTCGACTATTCCACCGTATTTTTTGGTGGATTTGATTGCCTGTTCGAGATTTCTTATATCGTTCAGAGCGTCGAAAATGCGCAAAATATCTATTCCGTTTTCAATAGATTTCTTTACGAACATATCTACGACGTCATCCGCGTAGTGCTTATATCCCAACAGATTCTGTCCGCGCAAAAGCATCTGCAATTTGGTGTTGGGCAATCCTTCTTTAAGCGCGCGCAATCTGTCCCACGGATCCTCGTTGAGAAACCTCAAACATGCGTCGTAGGTCGCCCCTCCCCAACATTCTACGGAAAAATATCCGACCTTATCGATTTTATCCAACACGGGCAACATTTCGTCGGTGCGCATTCTCGTAGCGGCTTGCGACTGGTGCGCGTCGCGCAAAATAGTTTCCGTAATCAACAATTTTTTTGCCATAAAAACCTCCGTATTTATTAACCGTTAACCGAACATTGCGAGAAGAACGCCCGCGGCAACCGCGCTTCCTATTACTCCAGCTACGTTCGGCCCCATTGCATGCATAAGCAGATAGTTGTTTGGATCCTCTTTTCTTCCGACGTCCTGCGCAACGCGCGCCGCCATAGGCACCGCGCTGACTCCGGCTGCGCCGATAAGAGGATTAATCTTTCCTCCTGACAGTTTGCTCATAAGCTTTCCGAGCAAAACTCCGCCTGCGGTTCCGAAACTGAAAGCCACTATGCCGAGCACGATAATTCCCAACGTGGATACGTTAAGAAATACGGGAGCGAACGCTTTCGTTCCTACTACTATTCCGAGGAAAATGGTAATGATGTTTATCAATTCGTTTTGCGCCGTATTCGACAATCTCGGCACTACTCCGCTTTCTTTAATAAGATTGCCGAGCATAAGCATACCGAGCAATGGCAACGCCGACGGTAAAATAATTCCGCAAATTCCGGTAACGACTATCGGGAAAATAATTTTTTCCTTTTTTGATACCGGACGGAGCTGTTCCATTCTGATAAGTCTTTCCTTTTTCGTGGTAAGAAGCTTCATTATCGGGGGTTGAATAACGGGTACGAGCGCCATGTATGAATACGCGGCTATCGCTATGGCAGGCAACAAATCCATAGTCTCTCCCCTGAACATAGTTCCTATAGCCGAATTGGACATTTTTTGCGTCAAATAAATAGCGGTGGGTCCGTCCGCGCCCCCTATAATCGCTATAGCGGCACTTGCCTGTTCGTTAAAGCCGAAGAAAATCGCGCCGAAAAACGTAAGGAAAATACCCAATTGTGCCGCCGCGCCCAACAAAAGACTCTTTGGGTTTGCGATAAGAGGTCCAAAATCCGTCATTGCTCCTATGCCGAGGAAGATCAACGGCGGGAAAATTACCCAATCGACTCCTTTATAAAGATAATAGAACAAGCCTTTATCTGCTATAATTCCATAGACTATTTCATAATTTGCGTCCGCGCAATACGCTTTAACGGCTTCGTACGTAGCGGATAAATCTTCTGCATTAAAAAATATATTGAAATATTCCGCAACCTGTTGCAAGCCGCCCACTATAACAGTATTTCCCGTAGCCGCTTCCGTTACTGTGTATCCGCCCGTTCCGTAAAGAATGGAGTACGCCCCGGGAATATTTATAATAAACATACCGAAAGCAATGCTCAAAAGCAAATTCGGTTCGAATTTTTTTACAATCGCCAAATAGACGAAAAAGCATGCGATAAGAAGCATAAGAAACATGCCCCATATGCCCCAGGTGTAACCGTTCATCACATAATAATCGGGCACTACGTTCTTAAAACCGGTGGATTGCCAAAGGTTCTTCAACGCTTCTCCGAAATTCGCGCTTATAAGACACAGGTTCATCTATATCCTCCTACAAAATCGTAGCAATAACGTCGCCGGAATCGAGTTTGTCACCTTCGCTTACGTTTACGCTTACTATTCCGT
>JBJFAO010000130.1:0-2388 GCA_051887955.1 Christensenellales bacterium | reverse complement strand
GTGACTTTCGAAGAATGGACCGTTACGATTCTCGGTTCCGTTCCTCCGGTAATCAAAGAGAGCGCTCGTATTTCCGCAAAATACGTATTGATCGGCGAGGAGTCGCAAAAGGATATGTATCGCCTTGACGCAGGCTGGCAAATACAATTCGAGCTTGTTAAGGTCGCCGAAAAACACAGAGTTACGTATTCCGTGAAGGAGGGAGAGGGCAACCCCGTGGATGCCGAGGACGCGTACGCTTTGTACGAAGAAAAAGCAGTGGAAACTCTTACCGACGGCGAAAGGAGGTATATTTTCGTGGGTTGGTATTTCGACGAAACGCTGATTAACGCCGTCACTTATCCGTTCGTGCTTTCTTCGGATATTACTCTCTATGCAAAATGTATCGACAACACTACCGGAAGCAACGGAGAAGACTATCAGGTATCCGGCGAAGCCGACGATAAGATAATAGAATTGTACCTCGGCGAAAGCGACAACAAGATAGTAATCATATCCACCATGTCGAGCAATCCCATAAAGCGCATCGAAAGCGGATGGATATACGACGAAATAAACGGCACTCATACAAGAAACGGCGACGAATACATACTCGATTCGGTAAACGGCAAATATCGTCGCGTAGGCGCGTTCGAAGGTCATAACGAATTGAACGAGGTATATTTTGCGCTCGGTTCGCAAATAACGACTATAGGCAAAGACGCCTTAAGGGGTGTGAAAATCTTACAAAAATCGTTCTCCCCGCGAGTATAAGAACAATAGAAAGCGGCGCTTTCGCCAATTGTACGTCGTTGAAAGAAATAGTGTTTACGGGCGACTTCGACGGATTGACGATAAAATCGGGTGCATTCGAAAACTGTACCTCCCTTGAAAAAATCACCCTTCCCGCCGGATTGACAGGATTGGAGGATAAGGCGTTTTCGGGCTGCGTAAAGCTCAAGGATATATATGTGGAAGCCGAAATAGCGGTTCCCATAAACAAGGATGATCGTCCTTTCGAAATAATAGACGGAATGAGAATACATATCAAAAAATCGGCTATGAGCAGTTATTCGGCGTCGTGGGAAGCCTATGCTCAATATCTCGTAGCTATCGAGGAGGAATAGATATGTCTCTTCCCAACGGGTTTGTCAACAGAGGATACAAGCATATAAAAAGGCGCAACGAATTCGTAAAAAAAGCGGCAGCCGTTCTGGAGAGTATAGGATACAGAGAGGGGTATCCCGCATTGCTGTATCCTATGAGAGACAGCTTTCCGAGAGAGGGCGCTGACGACAGAATTAAGCTGATCGATTGCGACGGTACCGTACTTTGCGTGTCGGACGATACCGTAACCGCTCTGTTGCAAACGTGCTCGGAGACGGCTCGCGTTTACGGCTGCGCGGAAGAATTCAAGCTTTTCGGCGCAATAAGAAACGAGAGCTGTTTTTCTGCGATTTTGTCGGGAGTGGCGGGGATAGAAGGAGACGCGGAGATAATATCGGCGGGAGTCAGGATAATGGAAAAAATCGGACTTCCTAAAGGGAAAATTACCCTCGGTAATCCTGCCGTTATACGGGGAGTGGCGGAAAGCTGTCTGAATAGGCAGGTATCGAGAAAGGACTTAAAAAGGCTTATTATGGGCGAAGCGGCGTCGGAGGACGAGGCGTCGGCGACAAAATTTATCGGCGAAATAGCTTCCGCTAAAGGCGGCGTAAGTATAATCGGCGCGGTAGCGGAAAAAATAACGAACAAGACGAGCGTGGACGGGCTTGTCGGATTATTCGAATTGTCGAAGCTATTGGAAGAGTACGGCGTATCCGACGTCGAATTCGATTTGTCTTATATAGGAGACGCCGGCGACAGCGGCATACTTTTTTCTATAAGCGACGACGTCGGCAACAGAATTATCGACGGCGGTAGGCGCGATTTTATGAACGGAAAAGCCGTCGTAAGAACCGTAAGCTTAAGAATATATCCCGATTACGTAATTTCCGTCCGTCCCGAATTATTTCCAAACGGCGCGGAGTTCGACGTCGTTATCGGCGTGGCTGACGGTATAAAACCTCTGAAAAGCGCATATAGATTAAAGAACGGATTCGCCGACGAGGGCTTGCGCGTCACCGTTTTGTATAAGGTAAATAAAGAGGATACCGATTCGTTTGCCTCCGCGTTGGGGATAGAAAGCGCGGTTTACGTCGACGAAAACGGGAATATAACGTATTGAAAAATCGGCGAGGGGGAAAGGAAAATTTTTTTTGAAAAACTATTATAAATCCCTTGCAATTTTTTCTGTTGTTTGGTATTATATTTAAGCAAAGCAACGGCAACGTACTTTGCGGATATAGAAAGTTTGCGGGAGTGGCTCAGTGGTAGAGCGTTGCCTTGCCAAGGCAAATGTCGCGGGTC
>JBJFAO010000129.1:0-11786 GCA_051887955.1 Christensenellales bacterium | reverse complement strand
ATTCCCACCGCTAAAGCAGGCGACAAGCTTTCTGCCGGCGACGAGATAGGATACGTCAACGAAAACGAGCTTATCCGCCACAGTATAATGCTTCCCGTCGGAACGTCGGGAACGGTAAAAAGCGTTTTCGAGGGAGAATTTACTATAGACGAAACGGTGGCGGAAATAGAGGACAACGGAAAAATCATACCCGTAACGATGGTGCAGAAATGCTCCGTACGTAAGGGCAGACCGTATAAAGAAAAACTTGCTCCCGATATGCCGATGGTTACGGGGCAGAGAGTTATCGACACATTCTTCCCGATAACGAAGGGCGGAGTCGCCGCGGTGCCGGGACCGTTCGGCAGCGGAAAGACGGTGGTGCAGCATCAGCTTGCGAAATGGGCGGACGCGGATATAATAGTTTACGTCGGTTGCGGCGAGCGCGGAAACGAGATGACGGACGTTCTTAACGAGTTTCCCGAGCTTATCGATCCGAAAACGGGAGAACCGCTTATGAAACGTACGGTGCTTATCGCCAATACGTCGGATATGCCGGTTGCGGCGCGCGAAGCGAGTATTTATACGGGAATAACCATTGCCGAATATTTCCGCGATATGGGGTATAACGTGGCGATAATGGCGGATTCAACCTCCCGTTGGGCGGAGGCTCTTCGCGAAATGAGCGGAAGATTGGAGGAAATGCCCGGCGAAGAAGGGTATCCGGCGTATTTGTCCAGCCGTCTCGCGGAGTTTTACGAGAGAGCGGGTATAGTAAAAGTGCTCGGCGGCAAGGATAAGACGGGCAGCGTTACCGCAATAGGAGCGGTAAGTCCTCCCGGAGGCGATTTGTCCGAGCCGGTAAGCCAGGCGACCTTGCGCATAGTAAAGGTATTCTGGGGGCTCAGCGCCTCTCTTGCCTACAAAAGGCATTTTCCCGCGATAGATTGGCTGCAGAGCTATTCGCTGTATGCGGACAGGCTCGCGCCCTGGTACAATGAAAATATCGGAGGGGAATGGAACGCGCTCCGCAGAAAGGCAATGAGCGTGTTGCAGGAAGAAGCTTCGTTGGACGAAATAGTGAGGCTCGTAGGTATGGACGCTCTCGGAGCGAAAGACAGACTGACTATGGAAACGGCGAAGACGATAAGAGAAGACTATTTGCATCAGAACGCGTTTCACGAGGTCGACACCTACGCGTCTTTGGAAAAGCAGCTCCGCATGCTCCGCCTTATAATAAACTTTTACGAGCAGGGGAAAGACGCTTTGGAAAAGGGCGTCGATATAGAGGATATTATAGAAATGTCCGTTCGTGAAAAAATAGGCAGAGCCAAATACGTGGAAGAAACGCAAACGGCAAAATTCGACGAAATCGAAGCGGAACTCAAAAAAGAAATAGCCGAGCTTATAGGATAGGAGGACGTATGCTTAAAGAATACAAGACGATAAGAGAAGTGGTAGGCCCTCTTATGCTCGTGGAGGGAGTGGAAGGAGCAAAATACGACGAGCTCGTCGAGATAGAACAGGAAAACGGAGAAATAAGAAACGGTAAGGTTCTGGAGGTCTACGGCGACAAAGCGTTGGTTCAGCTTTTCGAGGGTTCGGCAGGACTCAGGATATCCACCGCCAAAGCGAGATTTTTGGGCAAAAGTATCGAGCTCGGAGTCAGCGAGGACATGCTCGGCAGAGTTTTCGACGGTATGGGCAGACCTAAAGATAACGGCGCGCCGATTATTCCCGATAAAAGAATAGATATCAACGGACAGCCGATAAATCCCGTCGCAAGGAATTATCCCGACGAATTTATTCAGACGGGAATATCCGCTATAGACGGGCTTAACACTCTTGTCAGAGGTCAGAAGCTTCCCGTGTTCAGCGCGTCGGGATTGCCTCACGCGGAGCTTGCCGCGCAGATAGCGAGACAAGCGAAGGTTTTGAACAGCGACAGCAAATTTGCCGTCGTATTTGCCGCGATAGGCATTACCTTCGAAGAAGCGGACTATTTTATATCCGATTTCCGCAGAACCGGAGCAATCGACAGAACGGTTTTGTTTATGAATCTCGCCAACGATCCCGCAATAGAACGTATAGCGACGCCTCGTATGGCGCTTACCTGCGCGGAATATCTGGCGTTTGAAAAGGATATGCACGTGCTCGTCATAATGACGGATATAACCAACTATTGCGAGGCGCTCAGAGAGGTCAGCGCGGCAAGGAAAGAGGTGCCGGGACGTCGCGGATATCCGGGCTATCTTTACACCAACCTCGCCACCCTTTACGAGAGGGCGGGCAGAATAAGAGGCAAAAAGGGCAGTATCACGCAGATACCGATACTCACCATGCCCGAGGACGATAAAACGCACCCCATACCCGACCTTACCGGATATATTACCGAAGGGCAAATAATTCTTAACCGCGAGCTCAACAAAAAGGGAATAAATCCGCCAATAGACGTTTTACCGTCCCTTTCCCGTCTGAAAGACAAGGGTATCGGCGTGGGGAAAACGAGAAAGGACCACGCGGACACGATGAACCAGCTCTTTAGCGCATACGCAAGAGGAAAAGAAGCCAAAGAACTGTCGGCGATACTCGGCGAAGCGGCTTTGAGCGAAGCGGACAGAAAATTCGCTCGTTTTGCCGAGGAATTCGAAAAACAGTACGTAAATCAGGGTTTTGAGAAAAACAGGAGCATAGAAGAGACTCTCGACCTCGGTTGGGATTTGTTGAAGCTGTTGCCTCGTAACGAGCTCAAACGTATACGCGACGCATACCTGGAAGAATTTTACGATAAGAAATAAACGGAGAATTTATGGCAAGACTGAACGTCAACCCCACCCGAATGGAATTGCGTCGCCTTAAGACGAGATTAAAGACGGCTGTCAGGGGACACAAGCTTCTGAAGGACAAATCGGACGAAACGATAAGGCAGTTTATGCTGTACGTCAAGGAAAACAAACGTCTTCGCGAAGAAATCGAAGGAGAACTCAGCGAAGCGTTGAGATCGTTTTTGCTGTCGAGCGCGGTCACTACGTCGCAGGTTCTGGAAGAGGCGGTGGCAATGCCCGGTTTCAGCGTCGAGCTCGAGACCGGCGAAAAAAACGTAATGAGCGTAGTCGTCCCCGAAATAACGGTAAAGGAAGGAGATAAAAAGGAGCTCTATCCGTATTCGTTTGCGTCGGTGTCGTCCGAGCTTGACGGCAGCATTGCCAATTTGTCGGAATTATTGACAAAATTGGTAAAGCTCGCCGAGGTGGAAAAAGCGTGCGATATGCTGGCTGACGAAATAGAAAAAAACCGCCGCAGAGTAAACGCTCTCGAATACGTAATGATTCCGCAGCTTGAAGAAACCATAAAATATATCACTATGAAACTCGACGAAAACGAACGAAGCAACACCATAAGACTTATGAAAGTAAAGTCTATGATAGAAAACAGATAAGAACGATATTTTTTGAAAGCGCGCCTTAAAGAAAGGCGCGCTTTTTTTATAAAGGTTTTGTTTTTAATATAAGTTTTTGATGGATATAGACAGATATCTCGGAATATCGAATTCTTTCCAGGGGAGTTTGTCGGTAGGAGGATAAACCCTGAAAACGTGAGTCTCTTTCGTCACGGGATGGACGAGCTTCAATTCGGTAGCCCAGAGAGCGAGTCCGAATTCTACGGGAGATTTACCCTGACCGTATTTGTGGTCGCCGAAAAGAGGGTGCCCCAAGGTCGCCATTTGCACTCTTATCTGGTGCGCTCTGCCGGTGTGGAGCTTTATCCATAGGAGGCTGGAAGAATGGTTTGTGGCAATAGTAGTATAGTCGAGCACGGCTTTTTTGGCTCCTTCGGTCGCCATGGGCACGCAGTAAACTATATTTTTATCGGAATCTTTTATAAGATAGTTGGTAAGTCCGACTATCGATTTTTCGCGAGGTTCTCCTACGACGACGGCGAGGTATTTCTTTTCCAATTCACCGTTTCTCAGACTTTCCGAAAGGCGCGATGCGGCTTTCGAGGTCTTGGCAAAAACCATTACTCCGCCGGTAGGACGGTCGAGACGATGTACGAGTCCGACGAAAGCGTCTCCCGGCTTGTCGTATTTACGGATAAGATATTCTTTAACTATCGTGAGCATATCCTTGTCTCCCGTGCCGTCGGGGCAAGAGGGGACGTTTGCCGGTTTTACCACTGCGATGATGTGGTTATCTTCGAATACGACGTTCAAATCCTCATAGGTAAATTCTTTCATAGTGATTATATATTATTAAAACGGAGCGGTATTGTCAAGTAAATTGCCTCAAAAGTGCCGTGAGGCGAGGCATTTTCAAAACAAATTTTAACGAAACGGAAAAAACGTTTGACAACGTCGGATTATTGCAATATACTGAAAATATGAAAAAAGTCAACTATGCAGTCTTTAACTACTTTTATTACTTTAGAATGACGGAGTGTTAAAATCGGTTATTATTTTGCATGTTACGACTTGCAGACAAATGTAAAAAATCAATGACCGATTATTTCAAATCGGTCATTTTTATTGTGAGGTATATATGATTATTATTGTTAAGCAGGATTATGAAGAAAAGCAACTGAACAACCTTATTAAATGGGTAAAAGGGCAGGGGCTTGACGTTGACGTAAGCTGTGGAAATCACTCTACCATTTTAGGAGTAGTGGGCGATACCAGCAAAATCGACGTCGATCTCGTTCGTTCGCTCGACATAGTCGAAAGCGTCAAGAGAATTCAGGAGCCGTTTAAGCTCGCCAACCGCAAATTTCACCCCGACGATACCGTTATCGACGTCAACGGAGTAAAAATAGGGGGCAAAAACTTTACACTCATAGCGGGGCCCTGCTCGGTCGAATCGGAAAAGCAGATTATATCGGTTGCCGAAGCCGTCAAAAAAGCGGGCGCAACGGTTTTGAGAGGGGGCGCGTTCAAGCCCCGCACTTCTCCGTATTCGTTTCAGGGGTTGAAAAAAACGGGAATAGAGCTTCTGTTGAAAGCGAAAGCGGAAACGGGAATGCCCATCGTAACCGAAATAATGGGGGTGGCGGACATAGACCTTTTTGCGGAGGTGGATATTCTCCAGATAGGCGCGAGAAATATGCAGAATTACGAACTGCTTAAGGAAGTGGGAAAACTGCATAAGCCCGTTCTGTTAAAGAGAGGCTTTTGCAACACGATAGAAGAATGGCTAATGAGCGCGGAATATATCATGTCGGAAGGGACAAAGGATATAATCCTTTGCGAGAGAGGTATAAGGACTTTCGAGCCGTATACGCGCAACACGCTCGATTTGTCGGCGATACCCGTATTGAAGGAGCTGACGCATTTGCCCGTTATAGTCGATCCTTCGCATGCCTCGGGACTTGCAAGGCTGGTCAAACCGCTTTCGCTCGCTTCGGTCGGAGCTAACGCCGACGGACTTATGATAGAAGTCCACAACGATCCTCCGCACGCATGGTGCGACGGCGCTCAGTCGGTAAGACCGGAGCAATTCGCCGATATAGCTTCCTGCGTCAACGTTATGCTGCCCCTCTGCGGAAAGGATAAGATAATATAATATGAATATAGGAATATGGGGCTTGGGGCTTATGGGCGGTTCTTTCGGCAGAACCCTCGTAAAGAATACCGGACACAGGGTTTTCGGCTACGACGTGTCGGAAAGCGCTTTGCTTAAGGGCGAGCTGCTCAACGCCTATCACGAGAGACTTACGAAAACGAATCTTAACGATATCGATTTGCTTATCGTAGCCGTTACGCCCGACAAGTTCGCCGCGGCGGCGGAGGAAGCTCTGCCGTATATGAAAAAAGGGGCGTATATCAACGATTTTTGCGGAACGAAAAGAGGGGTGATTGCGTCGATGAAAAATTATGCGAAAAAATACCCCGACGTCGTATTTGTGGGAGGACATCCTATGGCAGGCAGAGAATTCTCCGGCATAGAGCATTCGGTCACCACTCTTTTCGATAAGGCGTCCATGATATTGGTCAACGTAAACGCCGATATTTTTGCATTGGAAAAGCTGAAAGACTTTTATCTGTCGGTAGGTTTCGGCAACGTAGAGGTCACTACCGCCGAAAACCACGACGAAACGATAGCGTTTACCTCTCAGTTATGCCACGTCGTTTCAAACGCTTTTATAAAAAACGATGCCGCATCGCGGCATTACGGTTATTCTGCCGGCAGCTATAGGGATATGACGCGCGTGGCAAAGCTCAATCCGTCCATGTGGGCGGAGCTGATGACCGAAAACGCCGACAACGTATCTAAGGAATTGGAACAACTTATAGGCAATTTAATCGAATATAAAAACGCTCTCGACAAGAGAGATAAGAACGCTCTGGAAAAGCTGTTGGCAGAGGGGAATTCGAGAAAACTCGAAATAGACAGAAGGAGCGCAAAAAAGGAGTAAATATGCTTACGCTGAACGTGAACGCCTCAAAAAATTACGACGTATTTATTTCCGATGACGCACGCGAAAAAAATTTAGCTCCGTTTTTAAGAGGGGAAAAGGTAGCGGTCATCACCGACGAGAACGTAAACGCTTTGTACGGGGATAAGTTTATAGAGAGTTTACCTAAAGATAAAAAAATCGTCCGACACGTAATAAAGGCGGGAGAGGACAGTAAAAACGCCGAAAATTATTTTTCCTTTCTCAATAGGCTGGCGGAAGAGGGCTTCGGCAGGAAGGACGCGGTAATAACTTTCGGCGGAGGAGTCGTCGGAGATCTGGGAGCCTTCGTTGCTTCTACTTATATGAGAGGAATAGGACTTGTCGCGGTGCCTACGTCTCTGCTTGCCATGGTGGATTCTTCCGTGGGAGGAAAAACCGCGATAAATCTTTCGCGAGGCAAAAATCTTTGCGGTACGTTTTATCAGCCCGACGCCGTATTTATCGATCCTTCGTATTTGAATACTTTGCCCCGTCGCGAGCTTCAAAGCGGTATGGGAGAAATCGTAAAATACTCTTTTTTAGCGCGCGACGACGAAAATATTGATACGAGCGGCAATATAAACGCCGAGCTTATCTACAACTGCCTGAAAATAAAGGCGAGGATAGTATCCGCAGACGAAAGGGAGGGAGGAGAAAGAAAGCTTCTCAATTTAGGACATACGGTGGGACACGCCGTCGAAAGGCTCGTCGGGTTCTCGCTGCCTCACGGAGTCTGCGTGGCAAAGGGCATAAAGTACGCTCTCGACGTGTCGCGCGGCGTGTTCGGCGGCGATTATACGCGTTTTTACGAAAGATTGACGGACGCGGGCTTCGAAATCGAAGAAAAGTACGACGTAAAAAAACTGCTCGGAATAATGGCGAGCGACAAAAAAGCGACGGGAGAAGAGGTGGATTTCGTTCTTATAGACCAAACGGGCAAGCCGAGGATAAAGAGTCTTTCGTTTGTCGAAGTCGAGAGGTATATCGATTTATGAAAATAAAAATAACCCCTTCCGTTCTGAATGGAGAAATAACCGCTCCGCCCTCCAAATCATACGCGCACAGGCATATTATATGCGCCTGCTTGTCGGGAGGAGAAAGCGTAGTGGAAAATGCGGGGAGCTCTCTCGACATACTTGCTACGGTCCGCTGTATGCAGGCTTTCGGTTTCGATTGCGAATTGCGTAACGATTCTTTTTACGTCCGCGGCTTCAAAAAAAGCGACTACGCGGTGGCGGACTGCGGAGAAAGCGGCTCGACGTTGCGGTTTTTGCTCCCCGTAGCGTGCGCGTTGGGAATAAAAACGGAATTTACAGGGACCGAAAAGCTGTTGTCGAGACCTAATACCGCTCTCATAAGGACGCTGAACGACCACGGCGCGGATATAGACGGTTATTTCGTGAGAGGAAAAACTACGGGAAGCGTCTTTGAAATCGACGCAAGCGTGAGTTCGCAATACGTCACGGGACTTCTGTTGGCGGGCGTCGTTACGGGGGAGGATTTTTATCTGAAAGTCGTCGGTAAAAGAGTAAGCTCCGGTTACGTCGATATTACCTTAGACGTCCTTTCGCAGTGGGGCGTAGAGGTAAAAATCACTTCCGACGGCTATTTTATAAAGGGCGGACAAAAGCTTACGCCGCATAAAGAAAAGGTCGAGGGAGATTTTTCGGGAGCTTCTTTTTTTCTTGCCGCGGGATGTCTGGGCGACAAGATAAGGGTGAACGGCTTAAAGAGGTTTTCCCGTCAGGGAGACAGGGCGATACTCGACGTTCTGAGCGACTTCGGCGCAAAAATATATTGGGAAAACGGTACCGTAACAGTAGAAAAAGGGTGCCTTAACGGCATAAATATCGATTGCGAAAACATACCGGACATAGTGCAGATTATCGCTGTCGTAGCGGCTTTTTCGTCAGGGAAAACCGTTCTTAAAAACATAGGCAGACTCGCGTATAAAGAAAGCGACAGAATAAAGGCGATAACGGATATGCTCGCCGAGGCGAAAATAAAATGGGAATCGGACGGAAATTCTTTGACGGTGGAGGGAGGAGTCCCCGCAGGCGGAAGCTATAGTAGCGGAAACGACCATCGTACGGCTATGTCGTGCGCGATACTCGCCGCGTACTCGGAGGGAGCTTCTTTTATAGAGGGAGCGGAAGCGGTAGCTAAGTCGTATCCCGATTTTTATCGCGATTATAAAAAACTGGGAGGAAAAACCGATGTCGTTGTATAAAGGCGGATTGACGGTGGAAATATTCGGAGAGTCGCATTCCGAACGTATCGGAGCGAGAGTAGCGAATATGCCCGAGACGGAAGTCGATTTTTGCAAGCTGAAAGAATTTACCGACAGACGTAAGGCTTCCGACGGAGTGTTCTCCACTACGAGGAAGGAAAAGGACGAGCCTGTTTTCGAAGGAATTGTCGACGGCAAAATCGACGGAGAATATTCTTTCGTAATAAAAAACGAAAACGTCCGCAGCGGCGATTATAACGAGCTTTACGCAAAGCCCCGTCCGTCGCACGCCGATTACGCTTGGTTTCTTAAAGACGGCGCCCTCGATTTTCGGGGCGGCGGAAGATTTTCGGGCAGGCTTACCGCTCCGTTGTGCGTCGTCGGAGGGATATGCAAGCAGTACCTTGAAAAAAAGGGCGTATACGTCGAAGCATACGTGGCTTCGGTCGGGACGGTTTGTGGCAAGTCGTATAAAGACGGAGAAATAAGTCGCGACGAGCTTTTACGGGCGCGCGACGACGGTTTTCCTTCTCTGGACAAAAAGGAAGAAATGAAAGCCGAGATAGCTTCGGCAAAAATGGAGCTCGATTCTGTTGGCGGCACCGTAGAGTGCGTCGTTTACGGATTGGAAGGCGGTTACGGCGACAATCTTTTCGGAGGGATAGAGGGCAAAATCGCTTCGTTGTGCTATGCCGTGCCCGCCGTCAAAGGGGTAGAGTTCGGTTACGGATTCGGGCTTGCGAAGATGAAAGGCAGCGAGGCTAACGATCCGTTGCGATTCGTGGACGGCAAGGTGAAAATAACGGGGAATAAAGCGGGCGGTATAAACGGAGGAATCTCGAACGGAGCGACGGTTACTCTGAGAGTCGCGTTCAGACCGACTCCCTCGATAGGGAAAATACAAAGCACCGTGGACCTTGTCGAAAATAAAAATGCGGAAATACAAATAAAAGGGCGACACGACTCCTGCATAGTACCTCGCGCGGTACCTTGCATAGAAAGCGCTGTGGCGATAGCCCTTACCGAAATAATAGGAGAAAGGATATGAAAGAGCTTAACGAAACGAGAAAAGAAATCGACGCGGTAGATCAAGAATTGGTAAAGCTGTACCTTAAACGTCTCGATCTTTGCGGAGAAGTGGCGGAAGCCAAGAAAAGCAGCGGAAAAAAAGTTTTCGACTCTGCGAGAGAGAACGAGATACTCTATCGCGTTACCGAAGACGTGCCGGAAAAATTCCGTCTTTACGTAAAGGAGCTTTACACGGCGATATTCGGCGCGAGTAAAGCGTATCAGACCTCCATTATAGGTCGTACGTCTCCTACGGTGGAGAGGATAGAAGAGATAATAAAGACCGGTCTTCCCGCTTTGCCCAACAGGGCGGCGGTGGCTTGTCAGGGCGTAAAAGGGGCTAATAGCGGCACGGCGTGCAATAAGTTGTTTCCGATTTGCGATATAACGTATTTCAAAACCTTCGACGGAGTGTTTTCCGCCGTGGACAAAGGGCTTTGCGAATACGGAATTCTTCCCATAGAAAACAGTACGGCGGGTTCCGTGAACGAGGTTTACGATTTGATGAAAAAATACAATTTCCATATCGTACGTTCCGTCAGACTCCCCATAGAGCATTGCCTTGCAGGCGTGCCCGGAGCGAAAAAGGAAAGCGTAAGAAAAGTGCTCTCCCATCCGCAGGCTCTGAACCAATGCGCCGAATATCTTAAAAAAATGAAGGTGGAAACGGAGAGCGCGGAAAATACCGCAACGGCTGCGAAAACGGTGAGCGAGACGGACGACAAGACGATAGCCGTTTTATGTTCTCCCGAATGCGCCGAGCTGTACGGACTTACCGTTCTCGACAGATCCGTTCAGGACGCCGACAAAAATTATACGAGATTTATATGTATAGGAAAAGAGCTTCAGATTTTTAGCGGAAGCGACAAAATCAGCATTATGACTGCCCTTTCTCACAAACCCGGGAGCCTGAACTCCATACTTATGAAATTTTCTTCTCTCGGACTCAACCTCACTAAAATAGAAAGCAGACCTATTATGGGTACCGATTTCGAGTTTATGTTCTACTTCGATTTCGAGGGGGATATAACGGGAGAGGACACTCTGCAGCTTATAGCCGAGCTGGAAAGCAATTCGGACAAATTCGTATTCTTAGGTAGCTACAAAGAAGTTATATGAACGGAAAATATTGTCTGATAGGAGAAAAACTCTCTCACAGCTATTCGGCGGAAATTCATAGGAAAAACGGTCTCGACTATTCTTTGGTAGAGTTAGAGCCGACGGCGGTGGAGAGATTTATGCGCGAGGGCGACTACGACGGCTTCAACGTTACCATCCCGTATAAAAAAGCGGTTATTCCTTATCTCGACGGGATATCGGACGAGGCGAGGGAAATGGGCAGCGTGAATACGGTAAAGCGCGTAAACGGCAAAAATTACGGCTACAACACCGACGTTATCGGTATGGAACGCGCTTTCGAGAGGGCAGGAGTAAACCTTGAGAACAAACGAGTAATCGTACTCGGATCGGGGGGCGCGGGGAATACCGCGGCGTATCTTGCCCGTAACAAAGGGGCGCGCGTAAGCACGGTTTCTCGTCGCGGCGATATAAACTACGACAACTGTTACGAAAAACTGCAGGACGCGGAAATAATAATCAACGCCACTCCGGTGGGCATGTATCCCGATACGGCTCGTTCCCCCGTAGATTTATTGCGGTTTTGTAAAGCGGAGGCAGTTTTCGACTGTATTTACAATCCTTTTCGCACCGAGCTTTTGTTGCAGGCGGAAAAAACGGGAATAATTTCTATAAACGGATTGTCTATGCTGGTAGAACAGGCTTTGCAGGCGGAAAAGATATGGCAAACGGGCTGCCTGTACGGACTTGACGAAACCGTCGGAGCTATATATCGCGAAAAGACCAATCTGGTTTTGTACGGTATGCCCTCCTGTGGCAAAAGCACGATAGGAAATCTCGTCGCAAAAGAATTAAATCGTCCGTTCGTCGATACCGACAAGGAAATAACCGCCCTGTTCGGCGTCACTCCCGAAGAGATAATAGAAAACGAAGGTGAAGAAGAATTCCGCAAAAAAGAAAGTATTGTAATAAATCGCGTCGCTTCGGAGGGAGGAAAAGTAAT
>JBJFAO010000128.1:0-11810 GCA_051887955.1 Christensenellales bacterium | reverse complement strand
ATTCCGAGGTTGCCGTTCTCGGCGATAATCTATTTGTCAACGACGCGCGATTGAAAGAGTTCCGTCTGCCGGACAGCGCGGATTACGTCCTTTCGTATAAGACCTTTGTCGGAAGCTCGATAGAGAATTTCGTTTGCGATTACGAAGGAGCGTACGTGGTTTTCGACGGAGCCGTTTATTCGAGAGAGAAAGCGGCGGAGGAAGGCGGCGAAGACGTCCTTTACGGCATATTGCATTGTTTTCCGACGGCTAAGGGCGGAGCGTGCGAGATAAATTCCGCCGTTAAGGAGATAGGAGAGGGCGCGTTTTACGGAAACCTCTCCGTAGAATCGGTAATAATTCCGACAGGAACGGAAAAAATCGGAAAGAACGCTTTTTACGGCTGTAAAAATCTCCGTTCGGCGCCTTTGCCGGAAGGATTGACGGAAATAGGCGAAAGGGCGTTTGCCGGAAGCGGAGTCGAAGAAATCGTCCTGCCCTCCACTCTCGTTTCGTTGGGAGAGGGTGCGTTCGGCGAAAGCGCGGTAAGGAGCGTCGTTTTTTCCTCGGGAGAAAATACCGAGGCTATCGCGATTCCCGACAGGGCGTTTTATTCCTGCCAAAATCTCAGGGCGGTGACCTTCCCGGCGAGGGCGGAGAAGATAGGCTCTTACGCTTTTTACGATTGCGTTTCGCTTTCGTCCGTCGTGTTCCCGTCGGCTTCTAATCTTAAAATAATATCGGACTATGCGTTTGCGTTCTGCGACGGACTGGCGAGAGTGCAGGTTCCGTCGGGCGTCAGGGAGATAGGCTCTTACGCTTTTTACGGACGAGAAGGCTCCCGGGCGGAACCGTACGTGCCGAAAGACGTCGTTACTTACATAGGCGATTACGCTTTTGCAAACACGAGAGTTACTTCCTATCAGGGGGGCGGTGCGAACGTCTCCTATTTCGGAGAAGGCGCGTTCAAAAACTGTAGGTATCTGACGCAGATTCAGCTTCCTCGCGCGGCGACGTTTAAAAAAGTACCCGACTATGCCTTTTACGGTTGTACGGGCTTGAAGAGCGTGATTTTCAACGGCAATATAGAAGAGATAGGCTCTTACGCCTTTTACGGTTGCACTGCGATTACTTCCCTTACGTTTTCTCCCGGAGCAGACGGAGGGGGAATAAAGAAAATCGGAGATAGCGCGTTTGAAAACTGCAAACAGCTCAACCACGGTGCAAGCACGGAGAGCATACTCCCTCTTTCGCTCACCGAGTTGGGAAGCAGAGCTTTTTACGGCTGCGACTCTCTCGCCAAGGTGGTCATTCCCAAAAAATTGCTCAAAATTCCCGACGAGGCGTTCGCGTCGTGCGTTTCCCTTGCCGAAATCGCTTACGTCGAGGGATGCGGTACCGATACCTTGGGAAGAAACAGCTTTGCGTATTGTTCTTCTTTGAAGACGGCGGTTTTGCCTCCGCGCCTTGCGTTAAGGTCGGAAAATAAAGGCGCGATAGGAAATCCGTTTTACGGATGCGCCGCCCTTACGGCGTTGAAAATATCGGGCAGCGACCTTCTGTATTCCGACGACGCAGGCGTCGTCTACGCGCACGATAAGACGATTGAGTTCGGCGACGGCGAGGTGAGAACGCTCGGCAAAGTATATCTCTATCCGACGGGAAAAATCGGCGAGTTCGTCGTGGGGAACGACATATCCGCCATCGACGACTACGCTTTTTACGGAACGAGGGGGATTACTTCGTTGAGCTTCGAAATCAATCCGTCCGTTGCGGGAGAAAAAGAAAAAATAGTTTTCGTAGATATAGGCTCCTATGCGTTCGGAGACAGCAGCCTTTCCGAAGTCGACGTTTCTTACAGAATAAAGCATATATCTCCGTACGCGTTTTACAATAGCCGCGTTCAGAGGCTTAACCTGTCGGAAACGGCAGTCGAGCACGGAGAAAAATACGATATGGGAAATACCGCGACGGCAGGAGAGGACAACGCTCTCACGATAGGGGCGTACGCCTTCGCCGGCACGCAGATAGTTTCGCTGGAAATACCCAAGAGAACGCGCGCTCTCGAGGAGGGAGCTTTCGCCGATTGCTATTCTCTCAAGTCGGTGGTTTTCGCCAGGGAGTATTCTTCGCAGATAGGTGTGACGCTTGCCTCGGACGATTTGTCGATAGGCGCGCGCGCTTTTATGAACGATTCTTATCTGACGTATCTGAGCGTTCCGTCTCGAGTTACGGAAATAGGCTCTTACGCTTTCGCTTTCTGCCGTAATCTCGGAGAGGTAATTTTTGAAGACGACGAGAGCAAGTCTCTCACGATAGGAGACCACGCCTTTTACGGAAATCATTATCTGAAAACGATTGCGTTGCCGTCGAGGATAACGAGCCTCGGAGAGGGGGCGTTTTACGATTGTACCAGACTTGTCGAAATAGTTTTTCCCGAGAACGTAAAAGAAGGGCAACTTGAATTGCCCGCTTATGCGTTCTTTGCCTGTTATAATCTTACCGAACTCGTTTTGCCGTATTACGTGACGAAAATCGGCAAGAGCGCGTTCGAGAATTCACGGTTGGAAAAACTCGTCTTTGCCGACGAGGGGAATACGGGCTTGTCTTTGTCGATTGAAGAAAGAGCGTTTTTAGGAACGGAGAGGCTGAAAGAGCTTACTCTTTCGTCCCGTCTTACGGCGATAGGGAGCTATGCGTTCTACCGTTCGGGAGTGGAAAAAACGACCGTGCTCGACGGAGAAAATATTATAACGGTTTCGGATTATGCTTTCAGCGAGAGCAATCTTACCTCCGTTTCCATAACGAAGAGAATAAAACTCGTAGGCGAAGGAATATTTGCCGGTACGAGATTTTTGGAAGACGTCGCTTTAGACGCGACAAGCTACGTCGATCTTCCCGATCGCGCTTTCGACCATAGCGGCGTTATTTCGGTGGAATTTTATTCCGCGGTCAAGTCAATCGGAAATTACGCTTTCAGCGGCACGGAAAGGCTCGTCGAGCTGAGGTTTTCCGCTTATTCCGCGTTTAGCGTGGGAGATTACGCGTTTTCCGACTCCGGCATTACCGTATTTTCGGCGACGGGAGCGACGGACGTCATTATAGGTAATTCGGCGTTTTTCAATTCTAAGCTTTCGGGAGTGGAATTCAACGTAAATTCTTTTGCGGCGGGATTTATGGCGTTTGCGGACAGCGCGATAAACAAGCTCGTTATCAACGCGGACACTCTGACGCTCGGGGAAGGATTTGCCGCCGGCGCTCAAAATCTTGAAAGGATAGAAATAACGGATAACGAACGCAGGTACTATTGTTCCGACGGCGTTTTGTATAAAGACAACGCGCTTATACAATATCCCGCGGGTAAACGCGGCGCCGTGCTTATTCTCGACGCGGCAATAACGCGCGTCGAGCCGTATGCTTTCGCCGGCAATCGTTATCTGACTACCGTTACCATCCCCGAAGAAGAAAAGGAAGTAGGTTTCGGTGAAAACGCCTTTGCGGATACCGACGGCAGATTTACGCTTTACGTGGACGAATCCAAGGTAGACGCCTACTCCGACTTGCCCGTCGGCGCCGTCGCCATTCAGGAGGGCTTCGGCGGACTCGTTCTCGAAGCGGTAGGTTCGGGCAGATACGCCGTCGTCGGGTATACCGGGACGGAAAGAGAAATAACAGTTAACGGAAAAATCACCTTCGCGGGACTCGACTTTTATATAGTTAAAATAGGTAGAGACGCCTTCCTTAATAACGAACACGTAGAAAAAATCACGCTCGGCGCGGGAATAACCGAAGTGGAGGAATACGCATTTTCCGGCGCGCGCAATCTGAAGAGCGTCACGTTCGGAGACAACGTGGTCACCGTAAAGAGCCACGCTTTCGAGGATTGTTACGGTCTCGAAGAGGCGGTATTCGGAAAGTCGCTGTCTTCGATAGGAGATTACGCCTTTTTCGGCTGTCGGAATCTTGCCTCCGTAGACCTTACGGGCGCTTCCGTCGCCAAGGTGGGGGCGTACGCTTTTGCCGGGTGCGGACTCGCCTCGATAAAGACCGGAGAAAAATTGACGTCGATAGGCAATAACGCATTCGAAGGAAACGTAGGGTTAATCTCCGTCGTTTTGCCCGCTTCGGTAAGGAATATAAACGATTACGTTTTCCGCGACTGCGAGAACCTTCTTTTCCTGTTTATAGAAGGTCAGGACGTGCCCGCCCTTAAGAGCTCGGCAAGCTTTGCCGGGACTGCGGACGGATTTAAGATATTCGTTTCGTCGTTTGCCGAATACAAGTTCAAGACGGCTTCCGCATGGCGAGACTATTCCTCGAAAATTTTGTCGTACGACGATATTTCGGAAGAGGAAGGCTTTGAAAAATACGTATTGAAGAAAAATTCCGACGGGTATACGTTGATATGTTATCTCGGAGAAGAAGCCGACGCATACATAAAATCCGACGTAAACGGCGTCGCGATTACAGAGACGGGAGAATACGCTTTCGGTCATTTTACCGAGACGATTACTCTCGGCGCGGGAATAAAGAAGATAGGGAAAAACTCTTTCGTCAACGCCGTCAATCTAAGGTCCGTCGTTTCATCCGCGGAAACGGTGGGGGATTACGCATTTTACGGAATGAAGAATCTCACCTCGTTGACGTTCGAAGGCAACAGTCTGAAAACGATAGGCAACTACGCTTTTTACGGCTGCGTAGGCTTAGTGGACGTGGCGTTGCCGGAGAAAACCGAGACGATAGGCGATTATGCTTTTTACGGAGCGAAAATTTCGTCGGTAGAAATAAAATCTCTGCCTACCGTGACGATGGAGATAGGGGCGTACGCCTTCGCCGACAATCCCGACCTTAAGAAGATAGTTTTCGATTGCGCCGTAAGCAAGCTCGGAGAGGGGGCGTTTTACGGTTGCTCGGGGCTCGATTCCATTTATTTCAATACCACGGGGAGCACGATAGCGAAGATGGACGAGGGCTCTTCGGAGGTGTTCGGAAGGTGCGACCTCCTCAACGTTTTCGTTCCTACGGAATCGGCTTTGCGTGCGTACAGAAGCTCGAGCGGTTGGTCGCAATTCGATAAAAACAGGCTGGTAGTCGCCTCTTTCGTGTCTTCGGACGTAATAAACGAGAACGGAGACGTAATAAAGGAGCAGGACGGTTTCGTCATAAGCTCTTCCGAGAGCACGAGCGTAGCGTCGATAATAAGCTACGTCGGAGAAAAAACCGTTGTCGAATTCCCGTCGTCGATAATAGTCGGCGGCAAGGAATACACCATAAACGCGATAGGAAGAGAGGGCAACAATTCCGATTCTCACGTGAACGGTTGCGTGATAGGCTCTTCCGTTACCGAGATAACGATACCGTCGTCCGTCGGCAAAATTACGGGAGACGCTTTCCGCGGAGCAAAGGGCTTGCGCAAAATAAATTTTGCCCCCAACTGCTCCCTTACCGATATTGGCTCGTATGCGTTCGCATACTGCTCTTCTCTCGAGAGAGTGACCTTGCCCGATTCGGTGAGAGTAATTTCTCCGTATGCTTTCGCTTACGACGACAGTCTCGTATATTTCTCGGCGAACGAGCGTTCGGAATATGCGGAGAGTTCTTTCCTCACCATAGGAACGTACGCGTTCGCTTATTCCGGATTGACCGAGGCGGAATTGCCCGGGCACGTAACGTCCGTAGACGGATACGCGTTTTATAAGTGCGCGAAATTTAAGAACATAACGTTTGCTCCGAACGGTAAAACGACTTCTCTCGGCGACTATTGTTTCGCTTATACCGCGCTGACGGAGCTTAGTCTGCCGAAGAGTATGACGTCGGTAGGGAGATACGCTTTTGCGTATTGCGAGGGACTGAAATCGGTATCCGTAAAGAGAGAACTCGGAGGACAGGTGACGTCGTTAACTTCTGCGGGAGCGAACGTTTTTGAGGGCGTGACGAGTCCCTTCGTAAGGATTTACGTGCCGTCGGCGGCTTACGGACTGTATAAAGACGCGCCGGGGTGGAGCGAAAAGACGGTTATTCCCGATCTCGTCGCGCCTGCCTATGCGGCGGAAGGAACCGCGCTCGACGGAGAGTATTTCAATTACAGAGCCAACGGCGGCGGCGTGACGTCCGACGCAAGCACCGTTACGCTCACGGCATATCTCGGAGACAAAGAGGAAGTCGTAATTCCCGCGAAATTAAAAATCGGTTCTTACGTGTGTAAAGTAACGACAATAGACGCTTATTTCGGCAACGAAAGGATAAAGAGAGTGACGTTTGAGGAGGACAGCGAGGTTACCAATCTCAACGCCTACGCGTTTGCAGGCTGCGTTTCTTTGCGGACGTTCGTTATGGCGGATAAAATTTCCGGAGCGGGAGAGTACGTGTTCGCGCAGTGCGAAGCCCTTACCGATATTATCCTGTCGGAGAGATTGTCGGATATTCCGCAATATGCTTTCAGCGAATGCGTCTCGTTGAAAGAAATAACCATTCCTGCGTCGGTAAAAACCATAGGTAACGCCGCGTTTATAAATTGCGCTTCGTTAAACAGACTCAACGTAGGCTTCGGCGACGCCTCTATTCTCGGTATGAGCGCATTGACGGGAACGGACGAATGTCTTGTGATTATCGTGCCGGAGAATAGGAAAGACGCCTTTGCAAACCAATGGACGGAGTGGTCGGACAGAATATATTCCGTCGATTCCCGTTACGGAGACTTCGTAGTCAGGGATTCGGGAGAAGGTCTGACGCTCGTTCAGTATAACGGAAACGCCTCGCGCCTCGTCCTTGCGGACGTCGTTATAAACGGAAAGAAAATAGTTTCCGTCGCCGAAAACGCTTTGCCGAACGGCACGGTTATTATATAAAAAATACTTTACCGGAGATGAAAAATGGATAAATACTTTACGGTTGACATTTGCGGAAGAAAGACAGATTTACCCGTACTCGATATAGGTGGCGGAATAAACATCGCTTTCTTCAACCTGCACGGAGCGCAGGCTCTTACCGAGCATTGCGCGAAACACCTCGCCGAAAAGCTGCCCGAAGCCGAAGTGGTTCTGACGGCGGAGAGCAAGGGATTGCAGCTTGCGCATTGCGTGGCGCGCAATCTCGGGCACGAATTTTACGCCGTGGCGAGAAAGTCCAAAAAGCTCTATATGCAGGACGGAATAATGAGCGAAGTGCAGTCCATTACGACGGCGGGCACGCAAAAGCTTTATCTCTCGGCGCACGACGAAGAATTGTTGCGCGGCAAGAAGGTCGCCATTGTGGACGACGTCATTTCCACCGGAGGCAGCTTGCTCGGATTGGAAAAGCTCGTAGAAATGAGCGGAGGCACGATAGCCTACAAGGCGTTCGTGCTTGCGGAAGGCAAAGCCGCGGAAAGAGAGGACGTAATTTATCTTGCGACCATCCCTTTGTTGTAAGGTCGGATGGACGAATTTTATCGGCTGTATCGGGAGTGCTTTCCCGAAGACTCGGACAGATGCGCCGACGTAATAATGAAAAAACTTTCTTGCGCGGACAGGAGAGCGTTGTACGACGGCGGAAGATTGCGTTCCGCCCTGTATCTTGTCGAGAAGAAAGTTTTTTATTGCGGAAAAACGATAACCGTTCCGCACATAGTCGGATTGGGAACGTTTATCGAGGATAGAAAAAAAGGGTACGCCGCAGAGCTGTTAAAACGGACGTTGAATTCTCTGGACTATCCTTTCGTCACCCTTTATCCGTTCAGCCACGCTTTTTACGAGAAATACGGCTTTTCGGCCGTGAGCTTCGATTTTGACGAGCCTGCGGATAAAGGCATCCCCGTTTCTTCCGACAGGGCGAGGGAAAAATACCTGCGGTTTTGCGACGGACTCGATTTTTACGTCCTACGGGAGGAAGAGGATTATCGATTTTTCGACGAGGTTTATAGGGCGGACGGAGAAGGCTTTTACGAGGCGGACGAGGGCGTCGGTTGTCCCGACGGCTTCATTCCGAAGGCCTTTCGGAAAACGCAAAAAAAAGGGGTTATGGCGCGGATAGTCGACCTTGAAAAGGCTATGCGCCTGACGGGAGTAAGCTGCGACAGACCTGTTTCGGTGAAGGACGGAGTAATAGAAAAAAACAACCGTTCTTTTTCCCTCGACGGCGGGAAACCGGTTTTTTGCGAGAGCGGAGAAGAAACGGACGTAAGCGTTCTCACCTCCGCGGTGTTCGGCGACGGGACGAAGGCGGGCGGACGGTTCCCCGGGATAAACGGGTATCTTGCGGATAAATATTGAGCGATTTTCCGTATTGACGTGAAGTTTGTTTTTTATAAAAACGAAAAAAATACGCATATTTTAATCGGCGCACGACAGCGACGATTTATATTTTGTTCGTACGTATAGGGCTACCCTTATTGCTATTTCGGGCGCCGTAAAACAGATAAATCGAATTATTATTATTTTGGGACCGCGCCCGATAATCGCTCATATTCGGCAATTTATAAAAAAATCGAAGAATGCAAATTATGTCAAAATTCAGAAAAAAGCTTTGATTTTTTATAGCGTCGGTTTGCCTCCGACGGGAGAGAAAATTATCGGACGAGGGGGAGTTTAGGGTATATATATAAAATTATATACCTATATCACTTGATTTTTTGCGGAGTTGTAGTGTATAATCTCTTATACGGAATTTTACCTTTTTTACAAGGAGAAGATATGAAAAAGAAACTTATTGCTTTGACCGTTTTGGTGGTGCTCGTGCTTTCGGTAGCGTTGACGGGCTGTACCTTCATAAAGGTCAACAACGAAAGAAAGGCAAACGAGATTATGGCGACGGTTTCGTTGGAAAACGGCGGACAGACGTTATCTCTTAACGTCACCCGTAACGAGCTGTTGAGTTACGTAAATTACATCATCAATCTTTACAGCCAGTACGGTATGAGCTACGACGCAGCTACCCTCGTGGAGCAGGGACTCGATTCTTTGATAAATCAAAAATATCTCGTGCTGCAGGGTATGGTTTATCTGACCGGAATAGAAAGCCGTCAAGCTTCCGCTTATTATGCTACCGAAGAATACAAGAACGTGTACGGTACCAGACTTACTCCGGAAGGCGTCCTTACCGTTTCGGAAAGATACGCCGCGATAAAGACTACCAACGAGAATTTTATCAGCAGTATCGAAACCTACGTCGAAGATTACGAATCGGAGAAGAGAGAGCTCGCCATAACCAACGCGAAAGAGGAGCTTGCCGCTCTCTATGCCGACGGATATACCGTTAAGGAGAACGGAGTCGCGGTAGCTCATGCCGTTGCCGACGGATATGCCGACGGACTGTATCAGACTTCTTTCGTAGTATCGGCAAGCGGATCTTCGGATAGCGCGACGACGGAAACCGATTATAAGCAAATCGTACTGAAAATAACCCTCGCTAAGAACGGAGCGGAAGACGCCGTCGTTTATTTGCCGGTATCTTCGAGCGCGGTAAGCGCGGAGGTTAAAGAAGACGCCGCGTTCGTGAGCAATTACGTCGCCACTAAGATATGCAAGGTGACTTACGACGAGCCCAAGACCGAAGAAAACGAAGAGACTACCTACGTCACTCATACCGCGGAAGCGGAATACACCGTAGTAACGCCGCGTACGGCTTACAAGGGAGAAGAGGAAGAGGCGCACAATCACGACCTTATCAACGGAGATATCGAATATCGCTACGCTACCATGGCGGAATTCGTTGCGGCTAAGGACGCCGCCGCGGACAGCGAGCTGAAGACCATATATAACGACGGACAGATTTTCGTCCACACCAAACCAAGCTACGAGAGCGACGCGGAGAAGGACGCTTACCGTCAGTTCCGCGAAAATAAGAAAGCAATGAACATAAATTTCGAAGAGACGAAGGATGATTGCTATAACGGTCTCGGCTATTACTATCTTTCCTCTTTCGAGAGCGCGGTTCTTTCCGCCGTTCAGCACGAATTGAAGAAAGCCGCTCTTACCGAAAATCCGATTACCGACGCCCAAATCAACGAACAATATAAGGTTCTCGTAGAGAAGCAGAAGGAAGAATATTCCGTATTGAGCGCGAAGGAACAGATTGATAAATTCGCAACGACGGTAAAAAGCGACCTTACTTCCGCTTATTACGTACCCGTCGAAGCGTTGAAATCGGAGTCTTTCGAATATGGCGGCAATACCTATAATTACGCCACCGACAACGGAGACGGAAGCATTACGATAAATATGTTCTATATAGGGCATATACTCTTTAAGTGGACGCCCGAAGTAAGCGAGGCTATGGAAAGGTATATCCTGGATCGCGGCGAGGAAGAAACCAAAGAAATAAAGACTCAATTTTTGAATGCACTGAAGACCAATAAGAGCAAGCTCGAATACGCTACCGCCGCGGAGGAGGGCAAGAAGCTGGAGGACGCGTTCTTCGTAAAAGAAGACGGCTCTCTCGAAGAGTTTTCCGTTCTTGACGTTATCGCGGAAATGAAAGCCGCCGTAGCCGCTGCGGAAGATCCTCTCGCGGTATTTAAGGAATATATGACTTACTTTAACGACGACAGCGGTTCTATGAGCAGTAAGCTCGGATATTTCGTTCCGATGGGAGAAATAGAACACGGCTACGACGGAGACGATTTCCCGAATATGGCGATAGACCTCTATCTCGATTATCTGAACGGAGGAGAGAACCCGGCGAACGGAAACAAAGTATCGGAATACGCCTTTACCAGCTACGGACTCCATATAGAATATATAAGCTTTGCCCCGTTCTACAAGCTGACTCTCGACGCCAACGGCGGTTTGGGAGTGGACAAGGCTCTCGACCTTGACGGAAGCACTTTCAGGGAAACGATAAAGGATAGTCTGGAAAGCAACGTTTCCTCCACCCGTTACAGCGAATGGTCCAAGCAGCATACCAGCGAACAGGCTCTCGGTCATGCCAATAAGGATTCAAAGAAGATGAAGACGCTTCTTAAAGATCTCGGCCTCGACTAATACCGAAACGACGAAAAAGGGCTGTCGTGCGACAGCCCTTTTAATTACCGAGGGGAGATTATAATAACAGTTACGGAGAAAAAGAATGACAACTTTCGATATAGAACTCGTCGGCAAGGTCGGCAGTATGGCGCTTATAAATAAAGAACACGACGACGTGGATTACAACGTTATAGCGAGAATATGTCGCAGACTTCGTCCGGGAGTAATATGGGTTACCAGCGGCGCGACGGAAATAGGCAGACTTGACTATATAAAGCGGTGCGGAAAAGAGCTTGTCGGGGAGGACAACGACGTAAAAGCCGATTACGCGGCGCAGGGACAGACGGTGCTTATGCGGTTTTATCGACAGTTTACCGACAGCGACGTAAATCTGAGGCAGCTGTTGGTGGAGCATAACCACTTTAACGACGAAAAGAAAAGAGAACACCTTAAAAATCTGTTGTTGCGGTGTCCGTCGCAAAACGCCGTTCCCATAATTAATTACAACGATGCGTTAAACTATGAAGAAGTGCGCAAGATGGAGATAAATTCTCTCAAAAAAACCAATCGTAAGGTTGTCGAGTGCGTCGATAACGACGAAACGGCAAGTCAGATTGCCTGCCTTGTAAAGCCGAAAAATTTGATTATTCTGACCGGAACGGACGGTATATACGCGGATAAAGAGGATAAGAACACCCTTATAAAAGAAATATCCGGCAAGGACGTATACGAGCTCATCGAACACGTGGACTATTATCGCAATTTTTGCGACGGCGCAAGCAGAAAGGGCGCGAACGGCGCGCGAGCGAAGCTCGAATATATAAAAGAACCGTTAAAGAACGGCACTACCGTTTATATAGCCAACAGCTGTTACGACATAAAAGACGTTAT
>JBJFAO010000127.1:0-2397 GCA_051887955.1 Christensenellales bacterium | reverse complement strand
CCTATTCCGCAATCGGTTGCGACCGAAGTAGCCGAGGTCGACATTTGAATATTGTGAGCGCTTCCGAGTACCAATTCCACGTTTTTGACCACGGTGCTCGATACCGTACCGGCAAGTATTCCCATCCTTTCCGCCGAGGATTCCATATAGATTCTCGCGCCGCCCTGTGCGGTCATAACGAGATTCGTCACCGTCTTCCATTGACTGTGTTGCGTGAACGTCACGTTGTCTATTACCGAATTGTAAATCTTTGCGGCAAGCAAACCTACGTCTTTGTATCTGTCGGCGTTGAGAGCAACGAACGCGTCTCCTATCTTGAGATTTTTTACCTCGCCGTTATTGATACAGCCGAATATTCCGTATCCGCCCAGACCGTCGTAATCGAATTTCGCAAGAGGATTTTTCGTATCGCCGGAGGGTACGAGGTTGCTCGATCTGTCGTCCATAGGATCGGGACTTCCGCCGTCGAATACCGAAAGATTGTACAGCATATAGTTTCCGCCGTCCAACACTCCGTCGAAACCTAAATCCTGCCCGTTTTCTCCGGCTGTAAAGCACAGCGGCACCCACGCCTGCGAATTGCCTCCCGGAATATTTTCCGCGGCAGAAATCGCATAATCCTGCAACGAGACGTCGTTGAACAATTTGAATACCGTAGCCACGTAATCGATACCGCCGTACTCCGACCTCGTCGCCATGCGACACGTATCTCCGTTGGCATAGAAGAACAGGCTCACGTTGCGCAGCTGAGTTACGTTATATATTCTGTAAGGATTAGCGGCAGTTCCGTTACCGGTATTGTTGACGGAATATTTTCCGCCCGTGCCGGTATAAGAAGGATTGCCGAAAATAAGGCTTCCGCCCGAAATATATCCGTCGTTGTAGTCTATCACGACGTATCTTCTGTAGCTATCGTGCGTAGGATTGAAGAGGTTGCCGTCGTTGCTTCTCAGCCTTGTATCGGCGGAACCTATCGCATACTGGTAATTCAGAGTTTTGTATGCGGAGAATCCTTTTCCCGAATTAAATCCTTTCAACGAATAGTCGAACTTACCGTGCAGATTGCTTACGTTGCGCAATTTCGTCACTATTTCCACTATTCCGTCGTCGGCTTGTCCTTCCGACGCTCCTCCGTATGCCGTATCGGTATCCCACACCGTCATCGGCGCGTCGGAACCTGTAAGATACGTCGCGAAGGCGTCGGGCAACGTAACGCCGGAGCCGTACATCATATTATTAAACCTTACCACCGCTTTGGATATATATTGTATATCCACCGTAAACACGTCGTTTACCGTGTACGAGCCTCCCGTATACGTCAGAGCGTCCGATTTTATTTCGTTCGACGTATTCTTATTGAAATACGTCGCATAGTAAGAATCGTAATCGGGATCGTACCCTTGAGCGACGTCGTTGTATGCCGTAAAGTTGTCGGCGTCGGCTTTTCTTTCGTCGGTTTTTACGGTAAGAGTATAGCTGCAACCGACGTCCATTATATATTGTAATACGTGCGCGTTGCCGGAGGACAAATTATTCATAATATACGGTACCTGAGCGGTCCCCGTCTCTCCCGTAGCGAGATTATACGTAGCGAACGGTACCGATCCCGAAGAAAGAGCTATCTTAAGGTCGGGCGCGTCGCCTACCGAATATCCGCCCGAAGCGAGAGCCTCCGCGTATCCCGAGTCGCTTCCCGCCACGTTGTAGGAGAAGAATTCCTGCTTGTACTGCACTATGAAAACCGCCTGCAGCTGCAACGCTTCGGAAGGCGGCGCGTCGTTATACGCGTAAGTAAGGTCGATATCCATTCCCGACGCGCTGTCGTCGAAGCTGATAAAGCGGTACGCTTCTACTCCGCCGACCTTCCAATTGAGTCGCCAGCCGACAAAACGGTAGCGCATATTTATCAATCCGTCCTCGTTGACGGGATAATTTATTATTCCGCTTTCTCCGGTGCCGTCCGCTTTGTCGTAGTAACGAACGTTGGCTTTCGCGCCGTAATCGAATTCTCCGTTCATAGTCATATCGTCCAACGCATAGAACACGTCGCTTCCGGTGACGTTGTAAATCGTCGGGTGTATGATTTCCGAAAACTCGGAGGTATAAAAACCGTTAAGTCCGTCGGTATACGCTATCTGCGTAATCTCCACGCCCACTATTTTGTGAAGCTTCGGTCTGATAACCAGCGGTCTGTCGATAACGCCGTTATTTTCGTCCCCGACGCTTACCGCGTAGGGCATTTCTCCCGAAAACAGGTATTCGAGAGCAAAACGGTATTCTTCGAAGGTATAGTCGACTATGGTATAATTACCCGTGCTCGGATCGATACCGTAGTTCATATCTTCGTATCGATATCCCACGTTTTCGTACGTTCCGGTATTCCAATTGTAGTATTGC
>JBJFAO010000126.1:0-12006 GCA_051887955.1 Christensenellales bacterium | reverse complement strand
GTGGTCTTCGAATTCGAGAGTGCATATAGAATGCGTCACTCCCTCTATGGCGTCTCCTATCGGATGAGCGAAATCGTACATAGGATAGATAATCCATTTGTCGCCGGTATGGTGATGACGCGCTCTCAATATCCTGTATATTACTGGGTCGCGCATATTTATGTTGCTGCTCGCCATGTCGATTTTCGCGCGCAGCGTCTTGCTGCCGTCGGGATATTTACCCTCTCTCATTTCCGTAAACAGTCTCAGATTTTCTTCCGGCGTTCTGTTGCGCCAGGGGCTTTCTTTGCCCGGCTCGGTAAGGGTGCCTCTCGTCGCCTTTATTTCTTCGGCGGAATAATCGCAGACGTACGCCAGCCCCTTTTTTATAAGCATAACGGCATATTCGTAGGTCTTTTCGAAATAGTCGGACGCAAAGCACTCGTTATCCCACTCGAAGCCCAACCAACGGATGTCCTCTTTTATGCTGTCCACGTACTCGACGTCCTCCTTCGTCGGATTGGTATCGTCGAATCTGAGATTGCATTTGCCGTGATATTTATCTTTAACGCCGAAATTTATGCACAGGCTCTTTGCGTGTCCTATGTGGAGATACCCGTTAGGCTCGGGCGGAAATCTCGTCACGATAGAATCGCACACCCCGTTTTCCAGATCGCTTTCGATGATGTTCTCGATAAAATTGTTAGCCATATATTTCCTCTTTTCGCTTTCGGGCTTTCTCCGAAAATGCGAATGGGTGACTCGCGCCACCCGTAAAATAATTATTTATGCGTAATATTTGTCGGCAATCTTCTGCAGACAATCGACGAGAATCGCCTGATCGGCAGGATCGTCGAAATTGTTGACGCGGGCGTTTTCTATCATTTCCGCCAGCTCCTCGAGATCCCCTTTCGTCGTATCGGGATCGGCTATCGCCTGTTCCACCACCACGGGAAGTACCGACAGATATCTCTCCTCTTCCTCTTTCGTCAGTATTATCGGCGGCGCTTCTTTTTCCTCCCTTTCCTCTACGACGGGCTCCGCCGCCTCCTCGATAACGGGCTCGGTCTCTTCGACGACGGGCTCTTCCGCGACGGGCTCGGTCGTCCCCGTCTCCTCCTCGTCCTCCTCGCTCGGATACTCGATATCCCCTATGCCGTCGTCTACGGGAGCGGGCTTTTCTTCCTCAGTTTCTTCGGGTTCTTCCGGCTTTTCTTCCTCGATGCCGTCGGGCAGAGCCGTCACTTCTATCGTTTCTCCGTCCTCCATTCTGCCGTCCGTAAGAGCCTTTACCTTTTCGGCGATATCGTCGAGACTCTCGCTGTCGTACGCTTTTTCTTCTCTCTCTTTGACGACGACCTTTTCGTCAAGCGCGTCCTGCAGACTCGCAAAACACAATTCGAGGCGTTTTCTCTGCTTGAAATAGTGAACGTTCAGAGCCCATAAAAGAGCGGCGAATACCGCCACGGGGACGAGAACCACCGACAAAATAGAAGCCGCGGCTCCGAAATTTTTCACAATATCGGCAAAACCGAATTGAGAAAGATCCGCGGCGCAAACGCCGGCGGTAACGAACGCGAGCGCAGCCCAAAGAAGTATGCTCAGAACGACGAAAACGGCTTTACCCGCGGTGCGTTTTCCTTCGTACTCTCCGCCGAGACAATCGCGAGAAACGATGTAATCGGACGGATAGCCTATTCCCTGATCCAGAAACCGTCCCCAGCCTTTGCTTATCGGTTCGGGCAAAGAGGACATTCCTGCATACACCTCGTCGACGTTGCTTTCGTCGATTTTGTCCATATTCGCGATTTTCGTGATAAACTTAAAAAGTTTTTTTCGCAGAACGTTGATTTTGCTCCCTGCCGAAATCAACATAGCGATCAGAAAAAATACTATCGTGACGATACCGCCGATAATTGCCAATTTGAGTTCGTCGTTCGGTATAAACGCGATTTGGCTCAAAACGTCCTTTACCGAATTGAAAAAGCTGTTCATGAAACGGGACTCCTTGATTTTCTTATAGCTTATTATATCATAAAACCGCACGAATGCAATACTTTTTCGCAAAAATTATCGTGCGGTAAAAAAACTGTTGTTTTTCGGCGTGTATTAAGTAAAATCGTCAGACTTCCGCCTGATAATTCCGCAACAGGTTCAAGAGAACCCTGCGTTTTACCCTTTTGCCGAAAATTTTCTCCGCGGCTTCCGCGTAAAGCTCCAGCTGCGGACGGTATCTTTCCGCCAGCGTCTCCCTATCCGCTCCGCTCGCCTTGAAATCCACGACGGTTATACCGTCTTCCTCCTCGACGATAAGGTCTATCACTCCCTGAACGAGAGTCAATCCGTCGTTTTCCCTTCTCGCGATTATAAACGGCTGTTCCCGATAAACTTTTCTCTGCGAAGCGAGTCTTATTACGTCCGTTTTCAACAAATCCAACACCTTGTTCGCGTCGATTTCTTCGGCGATTTCTTCGGAAATTTCACCGTTTTCAACCAACGTTGCGACAACGGAATTTATACCGTCAAGCTCCCTTTCTGCGAGGTCCGTTTTTTGCATAATCAGATGATACGCCGTTCCGAGATCGGCTTTCGCGCTCTTCTCTCGCCCATAGGGCGCGACCGCGCCTTTCTCCGCGGAAACAAGCTCGCTCACCGAAGTTTTTCCCGGCATAACCGTGCTTTTTTCATAGCGGTATTTTTCCGAAAGATAGGAAAAATCGACTTGCGCTTTCTCCGCGTTTTCCTCCGTATTTTTTTCCGTCGACGCCCTCGGCAATTCTTTGAAAAGGGTTTTTATGCGAGGATTTTTTTTCGAGGCGTATTTTATAAAACCGAGCACGGAATTTATCTCGTAGACGCTATCGGGACTCTTTACGTCGTTTCCGGTAATAACAAGCCTGTTCTCCGCCCTCGTAAAATCCACGTACATAAGTCGCGCAAGCTCCCTGCGACCGTCGCAGATTTTTTTCAGCTTCAGTACTTTAGTGGCGAAAGTATCGCGGCTTTCCTCCTTGTTCTCGTCCACGTATTTAAGGGCTATCCCCAAATCTTTATCGGCAAAAAACGTGCTTTTTAACGTGATGTTTTCCGATCTCGAATCGCTCGAATACGGCAAAAACACTATCGGAAATTCAAGCCCCTTGCTCTTGTGCATCGTCATTATCGTCACGCTGTCCGGTCTTGCCGGCGGTTTCTCGCCCTTGTACGACCTGTCGTAGTACGTTACGAAATCTCCCGCGTTGCGGTTGCATTCCAATCCCCTTATTGCGGACAAAAATTTACTTATTCTGCTCCCGGCTCCGTTCCCGAGCGAATCGAAATATCCGTCGAGTCCGTCGGACAATACCTTAACCATAAGGTCCGTTACGGTAAGAAACGCGCTCTTTTTTCTCAGCTCCTCGGCGTACTCTATAAAATACGCGGCTTTCCTTTCTATGCTTTCTTTCCCTCTATAGCTCTTTACGGCTTCCCAAAATGAAATTTCGGTATCCCTAACGGCTATTTCCATAAGCTCTTCAGCGTCAAATCCGAAAATCGGACTGCTTATCGCGTTGATAACGGGAACGTCCGCTTCTCCTATGCACAGCCGTATAAAGTCGACAAGAAGGTCTCTCGGATAAAAGGCTTCCTCGTTCTCGTCGTTTACCGAATAGGGTATGTTTTCCATTTCGAGCGCGGCGGCTATTTTCAATCCGTCCTTTGCCTTCCTGGTAAGAACGGCGATATCTCCGTACTCCGTCGTCTTCCATTCTCCGCTTTTCGGTCGATAAATCTTTTCCTTTCCCACCAAGCTTTTTATGCGAGAAGCGATAAACGTCCCTTCATCGTCCTCTTCCTCCGTCGCGCAGTCCTCTTTGACGCTGTACACTCCGTTAAAATAAGCGGGCTTTTCTTTGTTTGCCGAAAGATATATTTCCACCGACGAATCGCCCCTGTAATCCGCGCCCGCCGTCATGAGATTGCCTTTATAATCTATGTCGCAATATCCCTCCGTCATTATTTCCGAACACACGTCGTTGACGAAATCGAGTATTCTTTTGCCCGAACGGTAATTTTCGTTGAGATATACGCTCTTGCCTTCGGCGAGGGTGGAATAACGCCTCAATCGCTCGTTGAATATTCCCGGCTCCGCGTATCGGAACTGGTAAATAGCCTGCTTTACGTCTCCGACGGCGTATACGTTGTTTCCGTTGCTTATTCCGTTAAGCAATTCCTCCTGCAAAAAATTGGTGTCCTGATATTCGTCGACGAATATAAAGTCGAACGACGATTTTATCTCTTCCGCGGTATTCTTATCCTTCAACAATTCGAGCGCGAACCTGATAAGGTCGTTAAAATCCAGCTTCCCGTCGCGTTTTTTCCTTTCGGAATACAGCTTTTGCGCCAGCTCCGTCACGTAAAACAACGCCTGCAAATCTGCCGACTCGTCGGTTTTTTCCCTTGCGAGAGAAGCGTATTCTTCTATGTCTTTCGCAATTTTTTTGCCGCGGCCGAAGGTCTCCTTGTATATTTCCGCTCCCGCCTGGCTCCTGCCTTTTTTTGCGGTGATTTTTTTGTAGCTTGCGACGAAATCCGCCGACGCGAACATGTCGTCCGCCGTGCCCGACAATCTTTTCAGGTTTTCCGAGAGGGCGACGAGATTGTTCTCTTCGTCTTCCATCCCGTAATCGTGAAGAGCCGCTATGCTCGCGTTGCAATCGGTCAGGAACGCCGTTATTCTTTTTTTGTATTCTTCGAAAAAATATCTTTTTCTGTCGGCGGTAAAATCTTTGGTCAAAAAAATCCGCCCGTCGGGCTGTACCGCGAGAAAACCGTTCAGAGAATCGATTAATTCTTTGACGTTGTCGAACCGGCGCGACGAAACGTACTTTCCGGCAAAACGCAGGAAGCTCTCGCTTTCCAGCGCCGTTTCGCACGCTTTGTCCACGCACTCGTTCCATAGCGCGTCGCTTTCGTCGGGATCCATAGGTTTCGCCGACGGGTCCGCGCCCGTGACCGCATAGTATTTTTTCATCAGCCCGTAACAAAAGCCGTCTATCGTGCTTATGTTGGCAAACGGGAACGCTTCGAGTTGTTTCAAGGCTCTTTTCCCCTCTTCGCCGCCCCTTCTCACCGTCTCGTACAGCTTCTTTATCAGTCTGTTTTTCATTTCGGCGGAAGCCGCTCTGGAAAAGGTCATTATCGCCATACGGCTTATTTCGTACCCTTCTTTGACGAGAGAGAATATTTTTTCTATCATCACGGTGGTCTTTCCGCTTCCGGCGGACGCGCTGACAAGCACGTTTCCGTTTGCTCCGAGAGCTCTAAGCTGGCTTTCGTTAAATCCCTTGCTCATTTTCAGTCCTCCCCGACTGTCGTCGGCTCGACGGAGCCGTAATCCGTCTCGAACGATTCGGCGTCGACGGCGCGCGTCTTTCTTGCGGAAACCTTGCCGCACATGGACGAATACGCGCAATATTCGCACTTCTTTTCCAAAGGCTTTTTCTCCGCGTATCCGGCGAGTATTTCGTGCAACGCTTTTTCGGACAATGCTCCGACGTATTTCACTATGGCGTTGAATTCCTGCTCCGTCAAAAGATTTTTAACGCGCTTGTTGAACGTAATTTCGCCGTTTTTTACCGTGGCGTTTATCGCGACGGCGGGGCTGACGTATTTACCCTCCGCCTCGACGCATCTGTTGTCTATCCCCTTATAGACTTCGGGATCGTCGAGCATCTGCCCGACGTACGCGTAAGCCGTACCGCCTTTTTTCGCTCCGCTCTTTATCGGCAGATAGAATACCCCGGCAGGTCTCTTGCCCTTAGCCAAGTAATATCCGAGATAGACGTAAAGCTGGATCTTCTCTCCGAAATATACCGAGCTTAATTTCGGCTCCACCGTGCCCGTCTTATAATCGACGATTATTACTTCGTCTCCTCTCTCGTCCACTCTGTCTATCTTGCCGCGCATCCTGAAAGTGTAACCGTCCACGTCGATTAGTATCTTATTGTCGTCGTTTCGGTATCCGAAACTAACCTCAAACCCAACCGGACGGAAATTTGAAAATCTCATATTGGACGAAAGCACGGATATTATTCTTTTACACTCGTCGGCGACGGAATTCAATAGATATGCCGAAAGAGGATCGTTGTAAAAACCTTGATAATCGCTTTTGGAGAATTCGTTTTTTATCTCCCTCTCCGTCTCCTCGGTAAGATCTTTGCCGGAATACACCTTGTCGAGATTGTTTTTGAAAAAGCGTTCGAGCACGTTGTGAATCGCCGTGCCGAACACGGAAGGCTTTAACGTCGCGTCGTCGGGCTCTTTGGCTTTCAGACAATATTTCATATAGTGCTTGAAAGGACATGCAAAATACGTTTCCAGCTGACTGACGGAGGTTATCAATTCTCCCTCGTCGTTTCTTCTGAATATTCTTTCAAACGACGGTTTCGCTACCGATATTTCCTTTTTTATAAGGAGATTTTTCTCTATGAGATATTTTTCCACGGCGTCGCGGAATTTCGTCGGCACGTTGCCTACTATATATTCGTTGTAGGCGTTTTTGTCCGAAGCGAGGAAATAAAGCAGCTCTTCCTCTTCCGTAAAATCGTAATACTCCTGCAACGGTTTTCTGTCGGAGTAGGTCGCGTACGCAATCTCCTTTACCGCGTCGCCCTCGTTCAACGCCCCTCCCGACAAATCGGTAAGAGAACAGCTTACGTACAATCTGTCCATACCCTTTGCCATAAGATCGTAAACGACGAATTCCCCGAAGGCGTTCCTTTCCATGGGAGAGGGAAAAACTCTCAGCCCGTCGCGCTTCATAAACTCGTTGTCCATAGCGGTAAAAATAAGCCCGTCGCCGCTCTTTTTAGGAAAAACTCCGTCGCTTGCCCCGACGACGAACAACGCCTTTACTTCGGAAAAACGGCTTTCTTCCGTATTCCCTACGAACACTACGTCGTAGTTGTCCGGTCTCAGCGCGACTTTTAAGTCGGACGCGGCGGCCTTTATAAGGCTCCGCATTTCTCCCACCGTCGTGATTTTGTCGCCGAATATATCTCTCGTTTCTTCCAACAGTAACGTAAAGCTCTCGTCGTGCGCCGACGCCGCCACCCGCAGGTCTCCGTCGTCGGCATAGCTTGCCGTACGCTCGGAGAAGCTTTCAGCCAAAGACTTTATTTGGTCGCAATACTCACTTACCGTAGCTTTGGCAGGTAAAACGAACCGGTCGAGAATACGTTTTCTTACCTTTTCCGCTTCTTCGCAATCGCCGATTGTAAACGGCTCGGCAAACCGACCGTACTTTATATTGTATTTTACGCAATAATCGCAAAACGCTCTCGTCTCGTCCCGCGAAAGGTCGCAATACGGGTGTCTTGCAAACCGAAATACGCTTTCGGGAGACAATTCTTCCTCCGCCGACATAAGATAGAGGATATATTTCACCATAATGCCGTCGACCACGTTGTAGCCTTCGTCCACAAAACACGGTACGTCGCATCGTAAAAAGATTTCTCTTACGTACGGAAGCAGATTAAGGTCGTTACATACCACCGCTATATCCTTATACCTGTATCCTTCCCGTTTCGTCAGGTATACTATTTCTCTCGCCACGGCGGTGATTTCGTCAAACGGAGTAACGGCGTTAAACACCCTCACCCTGTCCGTTTTTATTCTTGCGTCTTTTCCTCCGAAAATGCTCTCTCTTATCCTCTCGAAGCACTCGTCGACGACCTCGAACGCCTCCTCCTTCTCAACGGGAATACCTCTCTCGTCGCAGTAATCGATAAGGGGCTGCAAGACGGAAGATGGATCGAAAAATCTGTAGCTTTTTACGGTGGCGACGTTCAGAGAGGCCCCGTATTCGGCAAGCGCAGACAACAGGGAAAGCTGCTGAGCCGAATACAGATTGAAGCCCAGAACGTAAAAGTGCACGTCCGAAAACGCTCCCGTTTTAACGTAATCAATCAGACTTTCTATTCTCGATATGGTGTCGGAATATCTTTCCGAAAGAATTTCGTCGTACTTTTTCATCACGAACGCCACGTCGGAAAGCTTATCCCACAGTCCTCCCGTCTTTCCCTCCGCGACGGCGGAAATATCCTCGCTTCGTAAATCGGAGCTGCGCAAAGAGGCCATGGCGGCGAAAAGCTCTTTCGAGAAATTGTAGCCTCTTATTTTCTTAAAATACCTCAAGCTGTCGGCGTTGTCTTCGAGGATTTTTTCCAAAAGAATAACCGTCCCCTCCTTCGAGAGGCATTTGTTTATCTTTTTTCCAACGTTTTTTATGGCAAATCTCGTAAAAGAAGCGACGTCCACACGGGAGTACCCTTCGGGAAAAACTTTCTCTATTATTTCTCTTTCCACGCCGAGCGTAAACCTGTCCGGCACGAGAAAAACGTGTCGAACGGAGGGAGAATCGAGAGCTTTCAACCTGTCGTAAAGCCGTCTGTGCCCTTCCAAAGAGGTATTTGCGTAAATTATCCTGACCGACATACTAAAATAATACCATTCTTTACCCGAAAAGGCAATGCGTTTTATCGTACAGGTATCTTCGTTTTTTCCTACGCGGTCAATTCTTCAAGCCCCGCCGTAAAACCGCCAGGAGCGCTCGAAAGTTATTTACATAAAAAAAGCACTCCGAAGAGTGCCTTTTTCAGTTACAGTGTCCGACGTTTCCTTTACCGCCGCATCCGCAGCAGCAACAAAGTATAAGTAACAACGGCAGTATGTCGCAGATACAATTCGTTCCGCAACCGTTTCCGCAGCAGCAACAGAGTATAAGTAACAACCAGATTATATTGCAGCCGCAGCCACCGCCGTTACCCATAAATCCATCATAACAGTTCATATCGCATACCTCCTTTTTTTGTTAGTTTTGACAACTACATTACAAGAGTATGCCGAAAGAAAAAAAAGTGTGTTTAATATCGGGGCTCTTTGGCAATAAACTTGCCTATGAACGATAGTTATAACGCAAAGTGCGCGAAAGTAGAAAACGCTTTCTTCGGCTCGGCAGACCTCGTCGTAAGGGAAATAAAAACGGATAATATCGAATCCAAACTATATTTCCTCGACGCTATGGCGGATACCGAACAATTGGAGCTTACCGTAATCCGCCCTATTGCTCTGTACCGAAACGGACGTATAGATTTTGAAAAACTAAAAGGCATAGTATATTCCGGCTGCAATATAAAACAATGCGGCGTCGAGGACGGAATATCCGCAATAGCGGCGGGAGACGCGTTGCTCGTAATGGACGGCGAAGAAAAAACCGTCGTTTTCGGCGTGCGCAAGGGTATTTTCCGAGCGGTATCCGAGCCGCCCACCGGTTCTGTCGTCAAAGGTCCCAGAGAGGGCTTCGTAGAAAATATCAAGGTAAATATGGTGCTTTTGCGACGGCGCATACGTTCCAACAATCTCGTAATGGAAACGATGACCATCGGTCGTTTTACCGAAACTACGGTGTGTCTGTGCTACGTAAAAGGTATAGTCAAACAAAGCATAGTGGACGAAATAAGGAATACGTTGTCGGAAGTAAACATAGACGGCATGGTGGACAGCTCTTACGTGACGAAAATACTGGAAAAACGCCCGTATTCACTTTTTAAGCAAATCGGAAACACCGAAAAACCCGACGTGGCCGCAGAAAAACTGCTCGACGGCAGAGTCGCGGTAATTGTGGACGGCAGTCCGATAGTTCTGACGTTGCCGTTTATACTTATCGAAGATTTCGACGGCGTACAGGATTTATACAAACGCAGCACGCGCGCTTCGTTTCTGCGTATCGTGCGCGTTTTCGCCGTATTTATGGCAGTTATTCTCCCGGCGGTATACGTTGCCATGCAGACGCACCAATATCAGATACTTCCGTTGCAGCTGCTGATAAAAATACTCGGCGCGGACAACGACATTCCGTTTACGCCTACGGTGGAAATGCTGATTGCGTTGCTTCTTTTCGAAATCCTCGGAGAAGCAAGCATACGAATGCCTCGGCACGTCAGTATGGCACTGAGCGTTGTGGGCGCTATAGTCCTCGGCGATACCGCCGTAAACGCCGGGCTTTTGTCGAGCGTAACCGTCCTTATCGTAGCTTTGAGCGGAATAGGTATTTACGCCGTGCCCGACGAAGTGGGCGTTCTTGGGATACTCCGTATGATTCTCGTAATTATCAGCGGCTTTTTCGGGGTATACGGGATTCTGCTCGCCATGCTTGCTCTTTTCTCGTATCTGGCGTGTCTCGAAACGTTTTCCGTTCCGTACCTCGCGCCCTTCGCGCCCATAGAAAACGAGGATTTGCGCAACACGATACTCGTCGCGTCCTATCCCGACAACAGCCGTCGCACCTCGGCGTTAAACCTCGAAAACAATTTGCGCATAAGGAAAAATAAACCCGAAAAATGAATTATCTGACAAAAAAACAACTTTCAATAATGGCGTTTTTTATCCCGCTTGCCTTCAAAATGGCAATGCTTCCCTCTCTTTTGTACAAAGAATGCGGAGCGGATTTTTACTTTGCTGTCGGAATAATTACCGCGATAGAATTTTTGCAGCTCGCCGTAATTCTCAAGGTAGTGGACCTCGGCGGCTTCGACGGCGTCGAAGAAAAATTCGGAAAAACCGCGAAAAGAATTCTCGCGTTGCCTTTTCTCCTTTCCGTTTTTATAAAAATCATAGTCTTTACGGCGGAAATCTATTATTACACGGAACAATATCTTTTCTACAATATTTCCTCCGCGCCGATAATTATTTCCTTGTGTATGGTTTTTTTCTATATGGCTTTGAAGGGAGCGAAAACGATAGGACGAATTTACGAGCTGTCGATATGGCTCGTTCCCATAATAATTCTGCTCGGAATATTTTTCGGCAAAGCGGAGCTATGCTCCGACTATCTGCTGCCTGTTTTTTCCGACGGACTAAAAGGTATGTTCGACGGATTGGACAAGTATATAATTTACACCTTCGACTTCTCCCCTTTGCTGTTTTTCAAAATAGAAAAGGGTAAAAAAACCTCCGTCGTCTTCAGCGCGATTCTATGCGTGATAGCCGTTACCGCCTCTTATATGGTCTTCCTCGCAAGCTACGGCAGAGCTTCTTTTTTAATTCCCGACGCCTTCGCCCGACTCGCTTCCTTCAATACCGTGGTGAGCGAAATAGGCTCTCTCGACTGGCCGAGCGCGTTGTTATGGCTGACGGTAACCATAGCCAACGTCGCGTTGAAATTCTGCTGTATCGGACGTTTGGGATCGTTCTTCGGAATAAAAAAACAGGTTTCTCTCGCCGCTACGGCAATCGCTACCGGAGCGATACTTTTGTTCGTCCTCGAGACGTATAAAAAAACGCTCGAACTCGCCACAAACCCCGTCCGTTATGCCGTCGTCGCAATAGAAATCGTTATTCCGCTTATTATGCTCTTACTCTTTTCGATAAAAAAACAGGAGGCGTCGCTTGAACCGCAAAATTAAATGGATTGCTATCCTCGTAGCCGTTTCGGCGTTTCTTGCGTTCGGCAGTCTTTTACCTGCCGAACCCCTCGCCCAACGCTCCGTGGTCGTAGGTTTCGGAATAGACCTTGCCGAAGGAAATCAATTAAAAATTAGCGCGCAGATTCTGAATCCGGGCGGAGGAAAAGAACAAAGCGGAGCGGAAACCAACGTAGTCACCGCAACCGACTACACGATAGCGGGAGCTATGAACCAAATAAGCGAAAAGTCCTCTCATACCGTCGCTCTTACCCATTGCAACGTAGTTTTTATCGGAAAAGAGATAGCCGAAAGCAACAACGTTTACAGCGCGATAAATTACCTTATAAGCAATTCATATCTCAGCGAAAACGCTTTCTTGTTTATGACCGACGGCAAAGCGGAGGAGCTGCTCGGAAGTAAAACGGGCTTCGGCAACAATGCCAGCCTCTATACGCAATCGATAGTCGGATTGTACGGCGATTACAGCGATATCGCAAAAAAAACGTTGCAGTGCTTCGTGGTAGGCTATCACTCTCTCGGCAAATCCAATTGGCTGCCTTTTGTAAAAAAAGAAGATATC
>JBJFAO010000125.1:0-12010 GCA_051887955.1 Christensenellales bacterium | reverse complement strand
ATATTGTCCGATATGTATCTGTATCTGGCGTCGGCGACGAGAGCTTCCAAATCGCTGCCGAAAACGTCGTCGTCAAAAGTTTTTTTGAACTCCTCGACAACGCCCGCGACGTCTCGATGGGCGGACGTCTCTATTTCGTCCGTTTCCGCGAGCTTTACCGCATGAAAAAGAGGATTGCTTACGCCTTTTTCTTTGAGAGTCGCCTTCAGGTCGTCGATAAGACAAGCTATCGCCGAGTTTTTCAGAACGCTTTGTCCCTCCCTCTTGCGCAGGCAGCTTTCATACGCCGTTTTTATAAGCTCGTCCAACCCCGTGTTTTTCAACGCCGATATTTTTACCACGGGAAGTCCCAGTCGGACGGAAAGAAGCTTTTCGTCTATTTTATTTCCCGCCTTTTCCACCTCGTCCATCATATTGAGAGCGATTATCGTCGGAACGTCGATTTCCATTATCTGCGTGGTAAGATACAGATTGCGTTCCAGATTTGTCGCGTCTACGACGTTTATTACGCAGTCGGGCTTTTCTTCCAGCACGTAATTACGCGCGATTACCTCTTCGGGCGTATACGGAGAAAGTGAATAGATACCGGGCAAATCCACTATATTTATCGTTTCTCCGTTAAATTTTACCTTTCCTTCCCTCTTGTCTACCGTTACTCCGGGCCAATTTCCTACGTGCGCCGTAGCCCCCGTCAAACCGTTAAACAACGTCGTTTTTCCGCAGTTGGGATTACCTGCCAATGCAAAACGTTTCATCTTATCTCCTCCATATCGACCGCCTCGGCTTCCGTCTTTCTCAAAGTAAGCTCGTACCCTCTCAACGTGATTTCTATAGGATCTCCCAATGGCGCGCGCTTGCGCAACACTATTTCCGCGCCGGGGGTAACTCCCATGTCGAACAGTCTGCGCCGTATCTTGCCTTCTCCCGTAACGTACGCCACCTTGCCCCTTTCTCCTATCTCGAATTTATCCAGTCTTTTCATATATCCTCCTTTTTACGCTACGAATATTTTCGTCGCCATATCCCTATCGAGAGCAAGCCTGCCCCCCTTGATGAGACAAATAACGTTCCCTCCGCCGCCGGAAACAACCGTAAGCTCCGTCATAACGGTTATTCCCAGACTTTCAAGACGCTTTTTTACGTTTGCGTCCGCCAATATTTTAGTAATTTTCATTGCCCTTCCTTCGGGCGCCATCGTTAACGGCATATTTTTCACCTCTCTTCGGAAATTAAATATGAAATATATTTCACATTCTGTCTATATTATATTCACCTGAAATCGGATTGTCAACCAAAATATGAAATAAAGTTCATATTTATTTTGAACAAATGCCTTTCCAAAATCCCGATAATGTTTTATAATAAAATAAGAATTATTATAAAAGACCTTTTACGGGAGGAATTATGCCTGCAACCGTCAGACAACCGCAACAAAAACGCTCGTTAGAGACGAAAAACAAGATACTTTCGTCCGCATACGAACTTTTTTCGGAATCGGGCTACTATAACGTAAACACCAAGGATATCGCAGAACATGCCGGAGTGTCTACGGGAATAGTGTACGGATACTTTAAAAACAAAAAAGATATACTTCTCGACGTGCTCGACATGTATCTGAAAGAGGTTTTCACGCCGATATTGGAAATCATTTCTTCTATGCAACAGCCCGTAGACTTTGGTTTTTTAATATCTCATATAATAGAAACTACTATAGAAACGCATATAAAAAACGAAAATATACACCGCACGTTGCACTCCCTTACCGGAACCGACGAGGACGTAAGAGCCCGTTTTATCGACTTCGAGGACGAAATAACGCTAAAAATTTCCGACAGACTCGTCGAAATCGGATACAATTCTCTCGGAGTTAAAGAAAAGGTGCATTTCGCAATGAACGTACTGCAATTTTATGCTCACGAATACGTTTACGACAAGCACGACTATATCGATTATTCTCTTATGAAAAAGACGGTAAACGATTGTCTCATACGCATTTTTACGGAATAGAATATTTTTATTAAATATACCGAACTTAAATATGTAGTTTTCTGTATTTTTTACTGCGCATAAAGGCAGGTCATAACTGTTTTTTGTTGCTATCGAAAAATCGGTATGGTATACTTTTTTAGAAAATAACCAAAAAACGAGGAAATATATGTTCAGAATAGTCAAAAAAACGGAACTTAATCCTACCGTCACAAAAATGGAAATAGAAGCCCCTCTCGTAGCCCGCAAGGCGCAACCGGGACAGTTTATCATTCTCAGAGTGGACGACGAGGGAGAGCGCATTCCTCTCACCATAGCCGGGTATTCTCGCGAAAACGGTACGGTAGATATCATTTTTCAAATCGTAGGAGCTACTACGAAGAAGCTGAACGAAAAAAAGGAAGGCGAATTTATAAGCGATTTCGTCGGACCTTTAGGCAATCCGACCGAAACCGAAAATATAAAAAAAGCCTGCATAGTCGGAGGGGGCGTAGGCTGCGCGATAGCTCTTCCCGTCGCCAAGAAGCTGCACGACAGCGGCGCAGAGGTAGTATCCGTAATCGGTTTCCGCAACAAAGATCTCGTCATTCTCGAAGAGGAATTTTCTTCCTGTTCGGACAGACTCGAAGTCATGACCGACGACGGCAGCTACGGCAGAAAGGGCAACGTTTGTATTCCTCTCGCCGAGCTCGTCGCCGCGGAAAAATTCGACGTGGTGATAACGATAGGTCCGCTTATTATGATGAAATTCGTCGTCAATACCCTTAAGGGCACGGGAATCCCATGTATAGCGTCGATGAATCCTATTATGATAGACGGTACGGGAATGTGCGGCGGATGTCGTCTTACTCTCAACCGCCACGGTAAAAAAGTTACCGCTTTCGCCTGCGTGGACGGTCCCGATTTCAACGGATACGAAATCGATTTCGACGAAGCCATGTCGAGAGGAAATATGTACAAAGATTTTGAACGCCACGCCTATGAGAGAGCCTGCAATCTCTTCAAAAAGGAGGTTATTTGATATGAATATGAGTCCTAAAAAATGTCCTATCCCTACCCAGGATCCCAAAGCGCGCGCAAAAAACTTCGACGAAGTCGCGACGGGCTACACCTTAAATCTTGCCCTGGAAGAAGCGGAACGGTGTCTTAACTGCAAAAAACCCGCCTGCGTTCAGGGCTGTCCCGTAGGAATAAACATACCTCTTTTTATACAGCAGCTCAAAAACAAAGACGTTAACGGCGCATATCTTACAATAAGCGAAGCCTCGTCGCTGCCGAGAATATGCGGAAGGGTTTGCCCGCAGGAAACTCAATGCGAAAGCAAGTGCGTACGCGGCGTAAAGGGAGAGCCTGTCGGCATAGGAAGATTGGAAAGATTCGTCGCCGACAATGCGGAGGTATCCCCTGCCGTTCCTGCCGAAAAGAACGGGAAAAAGGTAGCGATAGTAGGAAGCGGTCCCGCCGGACTTACATGCGCCGGCGACCTTGCCAAAGCAGGCTTCGAAGTGACCGTTTTCGAGGCTCTTCATGCCGAGGGGGGCGTTTTGCTGTACGGAATACCCGAATTTCGCCTGCCGAAAGAAATCGTGCGCAGCGAAGTAAACAAATTAAAAGATCTGGGCGTAAAATTCTTTACCGACACCGTTATAGGAAAAACCCTCACCGTAGACGAGCTTTTCGACGACGGCTATGAAGCGGTGTTTATAGGAAGCGGAGCGGGCTTGCCCAACTTTATGAATATCCCCGGCGAGGGCTATAAAGGGGTATATTCGGCAAACGAATTCCTCACCCGAAACAATCTTATGAAGGCATACAAAGAAAACGCCGACACGCCCATTATGAAAGGCGGAAAGGTCGCCGTAATAGGGGGCGGAAACGTAGCTATGGACGCGGCGAGAACCGCTCTCCGTCTGGGCGCGGAGAAAGTATATATAGTTTACCGCCGTTCCGAAAAAGAGCTTCCCGCAAGAAAGGAAGAGGTGGAACACGCCATGGAGGAAGGAATAGAATTTATGTTCCTATGCGCTCCCACCGAAATAAACGCATGGAAAACGGAGGACCCGCGGGACGTCAAGAACGGTTTCGTACAATCGATGACCTGCATAAAAATGGAGCTCGGGGAGCCCGACGAAAGGGGCAGGCGCAGTCCCGTTCCCATAGAGGGCAGTCAATTCGAGCTTGCCGTAGACGTCGTTATTATGGCTATCGGCACCTCTCCCAATCCCTTGATAAAAAACACCACGGACGGGCTGGAAACCAACCGCCGCGGATGTATAGTAACCGACGACGAAGGGCGCACCTCCAAAAAAGGCGTATTCGCAGGCGGCGACGCCGTTACCGGCGCGGCTACGGTAATTTCTTCTATGGGCGCGGGCAAAAAAGCCGCCGCCGCCATAATAGAGTATTTACGCTAAATCCATCGAAAATATTATTTATAAAAACGGGAGCGCTTAATTCGCTCCCGTTTTTCACTTCGATTATTAAAAACTCTTGTCATTTTACGGTTGTCAAAAGTTTTTACGCCGTATCACAAGCTGCTTTTTCCGTATCCGTCGGGGTTGGTCGACTGCCATCTCCAGCTGTCACGGCACATATCGTCCAAGTTGTGCTTTGCCTTAAACCCGAGCTCTTTTTCCGCTTTCGTCCCGTCGGCGTAGCACGCAGCCACGTCTCCTGCCCTGCGAGGAACGATTTTGTACGGAATTTCCTTTCCACAGGCTTTGCCGAAAGCCTTCACCATATCCAATACGGAATAGCCTATTCCGGTGCCTATATTGAATATTCCCACACCGTAGTTTTCGATGCGTTCGAGCGCTTTGACGTGCGCTTCGGCGAGGTCTACCACGTGAATATAGTCGCGCACCCCCGTCCCGTCGACGGTATCGTAGTCGTTGCCGAATACGTTGAGGTACTCGCGTTTGCCTACCGCTACCTGCGTTATATACGGCATAAGGTTGTTGGGGATACCTTTCGGATCTTCTCCTATCAATCCGCTTTCGTGCGCGCCGACCGGATTGAAATACCTCAAAAGCATTATGTGCCATTCTTTATCGGCTTTTTGTATATCGGTAAACATTCTTTCTCCCATAAGCTTGGTCGCTCCGTAAGGATTCGTCACGTCTCCGGTAGGCATATCCTCCGTCAAAGGAAGTTTTTCCGGCATTCCGTAAACCGTTGCCGACGATGAAAAAACGAGTCTTTTCACGTTGTGCTTACTCATCACGTCTATCAAAGCGAGATTGCTCATAAGATTGTTTTCGTAATAAAGCGCGGGCTTTGCGCAGCTCTCTCCCACCGCTTTGAGCCCTGCGAAATGTATCGCCGCGTAAATATCGTTTTCGGTAAAAATTTTATCCAAAAGCGTTTTGTCGCGACAATCGCCGAGATAAAACTTGATTTTTTTACCGGTTAATTTTTCGACTCTCCTTATGCTTTCTTCGCTGCTGTTGACGAGATTGTCCAAAACCACTACCTCGTATCCTTTCTCCAGCAAAAGCACGTTCGTATGACTGGCTATATATCCTGCGCCGCCCGTAACGAGTATTTTCATATTATACCTCCTTTATCTCCGCTCGCAAAAAAGCGGAAATCTTGTGAAAAGTCCTGCATAAAGTCGGATTCAACGAATAAAGGCGCAATATGCCGTTTTCGTCGAAATCCTGCCTGTGAGCGTTGAAAAAAACCTCTCTTCCGAGTCCGATTTTTTTAAGCTCCTTTATATCGAGTATTATATCACAAGCCCAGCCGTCCACAAGCGTTTCTACCTTACTTTTTACAAGGTTTTTTTCAAGGGGAAAAATTTCTATGTCTCCTTCTCCGTCCTTGTTTTCTATAATTACGCAATAATCCGCCCCGTTAAAATTGGTTTCCGTTTCGAGATATCTGTTTTTACTGCCGAGAGTAATCATAAGCTCAACGATATCCCCTTCGTAAAGCGGCTCGTTGTAGCCGTAATGCTTAGGGTAAAAAAATTCTTCTTTACACTCGAACCTGAAGAATAATTCCTCTCCGTTTTGTCTGCAAAATACGCAGGTGCGGCTACTTTCGGCTCCGCTCTCCGTCTCCTTTAGACAATATCTTCCCGGAATAGAGAAATCAACGGAAAAAGCCATCGGTAATCCTCCCGAAAATATCCGTCTTTTTCAAAACGTCCTTGACGAGAGCGAGTTGATTTTTCGCCCTTATCAGATTGTGTTCGGGATATTGAGCTCCGAAATACGCGTCGTAATCTAAATAGTCCGTCAAAAATCTGATACCGCACTCGTACGCCATAACCGCCGGACTTATCGGAAAGAGTTTTCTTTCGTTTTCGGTAATTTGTAGGTCGCAAGAAAAAAAGCCCTTGCAAAACGCCTCGTAGAAAGCTTCGTCGGCTTTCACCGCCTCGGAACGGGGATAATCCTCCGGCGCGGTCGTTCCTCCCGACCGCAAGGCGTCTCCGAAATCGTACAAAATACTTCCGTTCATCACCGTATCGAGGTCGATGGCGCACACCGGCACCCCGTCTTTAATCACGAGATTGTTGATTTTCGTATCGTTGTGAGTAACGCGAGCGGGAATTTTCCCGTAAAAAAGAGGGCTCGTTATTTCATCGGACAATGCTTTCAGCGAAAGAAATTCTTCGATAACGCTTTCCGCTTTCCCTCGTCTGTCGCTATCCCTTTTCGCCGACGACAAAAGTCGCTCCACTCTCTTCGGCGTATTGTGAAAATCGGGAATAGTTTCGTATAACGGCTCGTGAAAATCTCTCAAATAATACTGAAAGAGTCCGAATCCTCTGCCCACCGTTTCCATATCGGAGGGAGAGGTCGTTCTTTCTTTCAGTTCCCCTTCGGCATAGGTCATGAGACGATAAACTCCGGACTCGTCCTCATAGAAATATTTGCCCTCCGCCGATTTTACGGGGCGTACCGTAAACGCTTTTTTCGATATATGGTCGGTGACGCGAACGATATTGTCCATCATCTTTTCCACGTCCGAAAACACTCCCGTGTTTATCCTTTGAAGAGTGTATTTCCCGCTTTCGGTCACCGCAAGAAAAGTTGCGTTGATATGCCCGTTGCCTATCCGTCGGCAATCCGTCGCCTTTTCTCCGACGAATTTTTCCACTATATCCGACAGTAAAGCGACGTCCGCCGTCATATTATTTTCTCTCCCAATTCGGCTTGAAAACCTGCCTCGAACGAGCTATGCACATATTCCCTTCGGGTATGTCCTGAGTAATCGTGCTTCCCGCCGCAATAAACGCGCCGTTATGAACCGTTACCGGCGCGACGAGATTGGTGTTGGCTCCGATAAAGACGTTGCTCCCTACGCTGCATCTGTTTTTCGTAACGCCGTTGTAATTGGCGAATACGCTTCCGCAGCCGACGTTGGTGTTTTCTCCTACGTCGCTGTCGCCCACGTACGCTAAGTGAGCCATTTTTACGCCGTCGCTTATGTTGCTGTTCTTTATTTCCACAAAGTCTCCCACACGACAGCAAGCTCCGATATTCGCGCCTTTTCTGAGGCATGCATACGGACCTACCGTCGTATTGTCTCCTATTTTGGCTTCCAGAGCATAAGTAGAACGTATATCCACGTTTTCTCCGACTTCGGTATCTATAAGCTCGCAGTTGGGGAACAAAACGGCGTTTTTGTGAATATGAGTCTTGCCGCGAAGGACTACCATAGGATGAATTATTACTCCGTCTTCAATAACTACGTCCAAATCGATATAGGTGGTAACGGGATCGTATATTATCACGTTTCTGTCAAGATACTTTGCCATAACGTAATCCTTAAGATGCATGCTTACCGCGCCCACGTCCGCAAGGCTCTTTACCTGAAAGGCAAAGATATTTTCGCAGGTTTTGTATCCGCCGGTATAGCCCTTGAAGGTGATGTAGCCGTCGCCGATTTTATAGCAGGTTTTTAACCCTTCGCATTCTGCGGCGAGCTCGTCGAGAAATTGGTCGTTGACTAGAGGAGTATCGTTGTAGAGCACGCAATAATACCCCTCGACGTCTTCGGGGATATCCCTTTCGTCGTCGATATCTATGACGTCTTTCAAAAAATAATCCTGCACGCCTTTCAGACTGCGTCCCGCCACGTTTACGTGAGCAAATCTTTCTTCTCTGAATCTGAATACTTTCATAAAATTTTCTCCTCGATAAATTTCTTTATTTCGGCGCACTTTTTCCGCGCCGCTTCCAAATCCTCTGCTTCGACGAGAATCCTTATCTTCGGTTCGGTTCCGCTCGGTCTTATCACCGTACGGTATGCTTTATCTATGTTGTCGATAAACTCCTTTATCGATACGTCTTCGCGGAATTTTGCCACGGCGTCCTTTCCGCAAACGACACAATCGCTCGCCGAAGGATACTCCTTTATATCGTCCGCCGCCGAAAGTGGGGTTTCTTTATTTACCGTCGCCGTAAGCAAAGACGCAAGTATCCCGTCCCCCGTCGGCATATAATCGCTGAAAATCATGTGTCCGCTTTCCTCTCCTCCAACGTTGTAGCCGTGTTTTTCCATTTCGCGAAAAACGCATTTATCCCCTACGGCGGTACGCACGAGCGTTATCCCTGCGTTACGGCAGGCTTTTTCCGTGCCGGAATTGCTCATAATAGTACCTACCATCACGTTGTCGACGAGTCGTCCTTCTTCTTTGAGCTTTTTGCAATGAACGTACATAAGATGGTCGCCGTTATATATTTTTCCGCCCTGCACGCACATCACCCTGTCGCCGTCTCCGTCGTAGGTAAACCCTATATCATAGTCCCCTTCCATTATTTTCAACAAAGTCGTCGGCACTGTCGCTCCGCAAGCCTCGTTTATCCTTTCTCCGTCGATTTCGGTGTTAAATGCGGTTACCTTAGCCCCCGCTTCGGCAAAAAGTCTCGGCGCGATAACGGACGTTGCGCCGTTGGCGGTGTCGAGGGCGACCTTTATGCCTTTCAAATCAAGATTCAATACCTTCTTCAGATAATCCACGTACGGATTTTCTCCGTCGATTTCCGTTATTGTGCCGCCCGAACGCATAGGCTTAAAGCCTTCGTCTATGTATTTCTCCACAGCAAGCTCCGCTTCTTCCGATACTTTGCTCCCCTGTGCGGAAAACAGCTTTATTCCGTTATATTCGGGAGGATTGTGGCTTGCCGACAGCATTATACCGTAGTCGCAACCGTAATAACGCGTCAGATACGCCAACGTCGGGGTAGGAACCATTCCCGCTATCAGTACGTCTACGCCCGCCTCGGCGAGGGTATGGGCTATAGTCGATTCCATTCTTTTCCCGGACTTTCTGGGATCTCGTCCTATAACGACCTTCCGACAACCGTCGAGAGCGGAAATCCCAAACGAAGCCTTCCTTAAAAATTCCTCGGTAAAATATTCTTCCTTATAGCGAATCCCGTCCGTACCGAAATATTTCATAAAGCTACACCCTTGCGTTTTTGTTGTTGTGTTCTTTCCTGTATTCGCTCGGCACAAGCTCGAACAAGAGCTTTTCCGTCAGTTCTTTGTCTCCGCTCTCGCTCGCTTGACAAAGTCCCTTCAGCTTTTCCTCGAGATAGTCGCCGTCGATATCGGAAAGCTTACATATAAATATGTCTTTATGCGTGGTTTTGTCCACGTTCTCGTTGCCGTACTGCAATTCCTCGAACAGCTTTTCTCCCGGACGCAAACCGCTTATTTTTATCTCTATATCTTTGCCGGGCACAAGACCGGACATGCGGATAAGGTCTTTGGCGAGGTCATAGATATAAACGGGCTCTCCCATATCGAGCACGAACACCTCTCCTCCGTTTGCCAAAGCGCCCGCCTGAAGCACGAGTCTTACCGCTTCGGGTATGGTCATAAAGTATCTTTTCATCTCTCTGTCCGTTACCGTAACGGGACCGCCCTCGTTTATTTGTCTGATAAACGTGGGAATAACGCTTCCCGAGCTTCCCAGCACGTTGCCGAATCTTACCGCCGCCAGCTGAGTAGGAGAGGTCTTGGACGCGTTCTGCAGACACAATTCCGCCACCCTCTTCGTAGCTCCCATCACGTTAGCCGGATTTATCGCCTTATCGGTAGAAATGAGTATAAATTTCTTTACGCCGCTCTCTCCGCATTGCTCTATTACGTTTTTGGTTCCGAACACGTTATTCTTTACGCTTTCGTCGGCGGATATTTCCATCATAGGAACGTGCTTATACGCCGCCGCGTGGAACACCACGTCGGGCTTGTACAGCTCCATAACCTCCCTCAGCTTGCGCCTGTCGCGCACAGAGCCTATTTCCAGAGCGTATCTTTCTCTGTCGTATGTTTTTTTCAATTCTTCGTTAAAATCGAACATTCCGTTTTCGTGGCGTTCGAAAATGACTAATTTCTTGCATCCGTAATGCAAGACCTGCCGACACAGTTCGCTGCCTATGCTTCCTGCTCCGCCGGTAACCATAACCACTTTGTCCTTTATAAAGGAATCTATAAGAGCTTTATCCATTGTATGCTCGTCTCGATGCAAAAGGTCCTCGATTTTTATGTTTCTTATGCTGATTGTGTCGGAATTCAGCTCGCTATCGGCGTCCTTGAAGCCCGTCGCTATCATAATGCGGACGTCGAAGTTTTTTATGTAATCGAAAATGGAGCGCAATTGGATACGGGTTATTTCGGTAATAGCTATGGCTATAATATCGGCGTCGTATTCTTTTATTACCCTTTCTATCTCCGACCTGTCGCCCTCTACCGGTACGTTGCTTATTATTTCTCCCTGCTTTTCCTTATCGTCGTCTATTATCGCCACCGGCACGTATCCGTCCTTGGGATTTTCCAAAAATCTCTTTATGAGGGAAGCTCCGGTATATCCGGCTCCGTACACTATTACTCTGTGCGCTCCGTCGTTACTGTACGCACTTTTTAATTTCAACCTGTGTTTTACCGCCACCGTAAGTCTGAGGGCTATTCTGTACAACGCGCCTATCGCGAAGAAGCCGAAATACGTGCAAAGTATTACGAGCAGATGTACGTTAAAAGCGGTGATCGGCTTCCCGTTGGGATCGTAGCCGACCGGATGTCCCACGAATGTGAACAAACCGCGATACAATATGCCGAACGCGAGACTGACAAGCCCGACTATTATCAGGCGTAGCAACTCCATCGTGCCCGCGTAACGCCATACTATACGATAAATATTGCTCAGATACATAATGAGTATCGTAGTCGCAAGACAAGGCAATCCCACCACGAGAGTGCGCCAATAGTTTGCCTTTACGTCGACTCCTTTGTTCATTCCGTCCAGCCAATACACGAGACTCAGTATTCCGACGAACAAAATTACGTCCACAATAATAGCGACTACGTCAAGCTTTTTCCTCTCCTCGAAAAATCTTTTTGCCTTTTCGTTAAAACTCTTTTTCTTCATAAATAATTGTTCCTTCTCTTTTTTCGTTCTCTTTTTATTCCGCAAAAATCGGTCTCACCGCTTCGAATAATTTTTCCGACGCGTCCTTGCAAAATTTTCCGTAATCCGTCGGAGCCTGTCCGTCTCCGCAGTCGGACACGCATCTTACGCAGACAAATTTTTTGCCCGCGATATAAGCGCATTGCGCCACCGCTCCGCTTTCCATATCGCAAATCGTCGCGCCGAAAACGTCGATTATGCGTTTTTTCTTTTCCGCCGACGCTATAAATTGCTCTCCGCTTGCGGAAATTCCCCTCTTGCAATCGCCCGACGCGATTATTTTTTCGCTCAACTCTTTATCGGTAGGAAATACTATCGTGTTTACCGTGCTGACGAATCCCACGGGATCTCCGAGAGGAGACGTGTCTACGTCGTGTTGAACGCACCCGTCGGCTACCACCACGTCGAAAACGGATACATTTTGCAATCCTCCGCTTACTCCGCAGTTCAGAATAATATCGGGATTGTATCGGGAAACGAGCGTGGCCGTAGCGAAAGCCGCGTTGACCTTACCCACTCCGCACACGGTAAGAACGGCGTCCGCATCTTTGAGGAGATAAAATCTTTTGCCGTTAATTTTTTCTTCTGCGGCAACCC
>JBJFAO010000124.1:0-12057 GCA_051887955.1 Christensenellales bacterium | reverse complement strand
GGCAGTCTGAAATGGAACGGCGCCGAGCAAATCACGAAAAATCCCGAAGTAGTGGCTGTTAACGGTACGAACAATCTGTTCGGCTTTATCGATGGCAGAAGGGGCAATTATACTTTTGCCGAATTCGGAGACGGGCTTACGGTGCGCACGCAGACGGTAGGTCTCAATATAAACGTTCCCACGCGCTATCAGTCGCAGGGCAACGAAAGACAGATGACCGTCGCCAACAGCTGCACGGTGGACGAAAACGGAATGGCGATTTACGGCGACAAGGCTCAGGTTTATATGAGCCCGGCGAAATTTACCGCCGACGACGAATTGTTCTCGCCCTTCCTGATAAATCCTTACGACGCCGCGGCAAGGCTGCCGTCCACGGTATTCCTTGCGGTTGCGAAAAATTACGACAGAGAAGAAAGACCGTTGTTCGATTCTAACGGCAACAGCAACGGCAACGTCGTGATAAAAGAATACAACGTCAGTTGGGTAACTACCGATTCTAACGGTAAAGAACTGAATTTAATCGAACAAAAAGAGGACGGCGGGTACGGAATTAAAAATCCCGTGGTTACCGAACAGGACTTTATCGTCTACGGAAAAATCGGAGACAGAGGGGTGGAAAAGGAAGGCAACCCCGGCTATATATGGGTAAAAATGCCCGTAAGGAATCTCGCTTCGGCGTTGAAGAACGTGCGTTTTGACGGAGTAGCTCTGTCCGACGTGGAAATAAGCGTGGATCCGTACGGAGAATACGAATTGCCCCGCAATTTCGAAGCGGAGCTTGAAAGCGGCACCCGCATATCCGTGGATAACGTTAGCTGGTACGTTTCGCGCGGCGGAGAAGACGAGTGGTACCCGATAATGAAAGAAGCCGGCTACGACTCTCGTTTTTACGACGCCGACGGGAAATATATCTTCTCCTACGAGGGCGGCGCGTTCGAGTTGAGATACACCCTCGAGGGCAACGGCAACGTCATAAAGCAGGAAATAAAAATTCCCGTAAACGTGCCCGAAAGAAGGATAGTCGCCACAGTGGACGGCAAGTCGTTTATCGACGTTTACGACAACGGCGATTTCGGATACGGTTATAAAAACGTGAACGCCTACGAGGCGGACGGAAACAGACTGTTCGAGAGACTTTCCGAGACTCTCCGCAGGGGCAGGATAAGCGTGGCTTTCGAGAAAGCCAAAGAACCGAACGGCGATTATAAGGTTTATAGTCTGCCCGTTTCCTGGTTGCGCGCGACCAAAGGCGAGGTCGGCTATGAAAACAGCATAGACAGACTTCTCGATATGTTTGTAGGCGAGCAGGAGGGCAGAAGCATGACTCTCTACGGTACGATAGGTACCGGAACGGTAAACGAGCAGACGGTGGCGGTGGATTTCTCTTTCGTAAGGCTTATTTTGAAGGCGATAGGCTTTGAAAGGATATATCTCGCGCTCGAAGACGGAGCCATAGCTATAGACGAGCTTGACGGCACGATAGATTTTACCGCTATCGAAGGAGCTATCAATATAAGGATAAACAAGGCGTTCGGCTTGAAGGACGGAGACGGCAAGTTCGCTTCTCCTTATCAATATATAAATTACCTCTTCGGAGAAATTACGCTGTATTTTGAAAACGGAACGGTGCTCACCGCCGTGCCGACTATAGATTTCGGCGCGTATGCCGGACTCGAAGACGGCTTTAACAGAAAGGTTCTCGTCGGAGCCGGCGAGGAGATTACGGCGGAGACTACGTTTACGGCGATAAGACTCGCTAAGCTCAGCGAAGGATCGGTTGCGCAGGAAATAGCGCTCAATATCCATACCGTCAAGGACGAAAGGATAGATTCGAGCAGCGAAATAGTGGCGGAACTCTTCAACGCTTCGTCGGAAGAGCTTTACGGCGACAATTACGCATTGCCCAATAGGATTACGGTAAAATACAGATTGAGCGGAAACGTGACGTATCAGGTGGATGAATGGAACGTAGGTTCTTTGACCATGCCGTATCTGGACAACAAGGAAAAAGCGACCGGAATACCCGTACGGCTCATAAACACGCTGAGAAGGAACAACGATTATTTAGGCAAACAGCCCACCTCGTATTATTTCTACTACAGGTTGCCGTGCGAGGACGCCGATTATAACATAACCGTTCAGATACCCAGAAAGGATTTGGGCGGAGTATATTATTGCGCGACGGACGAAACCGGATTGTACGAGATAAAGGACGGCGTGCTGGAAATAACCAATCCGTATCTTTATTATTCGGCGGACAGTAAATACGGTCTCGACGTAACGAAAATCCCCACCGTATTGACCGCCGACATAAGAGAGGGCGCGTATTACGATACCGACGTCAACGAGCATTACGTAAGCTGGCAGTTTATCGAAGGCGTGTTTACTCCCGCTTCGTTCAACACCGGCATAGACAGGGTATTGTTCGCTACGGCGGATTTGCCCGCGTATTACGGAGCGGACGGAGAGAAGCAGAAACAGGTGGTAGAACTGTACCTTACGGTGAAGGCTCTTACCTATTACGGCATAAGCTACGGAGAAATGCCGGTCGTGGCGGGAGCGAGCGGAGAGAAGAACGTCATCGTAATAGATCCTTATAACGACGTAATGGGCTATAAGGGCACGTTCGTTTTGCCTACGATCGGACTTACCGTATTGTTTAACGGCGGCACCGACAGCTTCGTATTCGGGAAAGAAGGGGAAGAGGTCGTCTATAAGCTGTTCGACGACAATAACAACGTAGTCGTCGACGATATAACCACCGTGCCGTACGACGAAAAGGGACATTCGTTGCAATACGACGGAGTAAAGGACATGAGAGTGCTGAAGCTGAGAGCGTATCTCCCCGGCTACGCCGACGGAATTCCTCTCTATCTGGACATACAGAGCCGTATCATAGAAACGGTGCTGATAGGCAACGGCGTTTACGATGCGGACGGAGAGTATACGGGGGAAGCCGAGCTTGAAAACGTGTTCTTTATCGATCCGTACAATACCGCGACCTTCGTGCTGCCTTCCGATATAAGAGTTAAATTTGCCGAAAACGCCGATTTCGATATACAGCGCGTTTCGGGATGGGAAATTTACGACGAAGGCTCGGCAAATTGGATATCGTTAAACGACAGCTCCGATTTCTATTCCCGCGCAGACGCTTCGGGAGAGGCGGAATACGGTTTCTATAAAGTCGCTAAAGAAAGCTATAAGGGCAAGAATCATCGCCTGCGCGGATATATTTCTCTCGGACGCACTTCTACCGGAATAGCGGGCAGACAGGATTTCGAGATAGACGTTATCGTTCTTAACAGGTCGCTCAAAGAAGAGTACGCGACTCGTTATCGTTACGACGATCCGTTGGGAGGGCTTTTGTCCGACATCCCCGGAAGTCTGACGGAAGATATGTTCGTCGATTACGACAGGTATTACGCGGAGCTTGCTCTTCCCGAAGGGTATAAGTATTCGCAGTGGAACAACGCCGTCCTGCCCTACGTCAACTGGAGCATAGAAAACGCGGAGACGGTAGTGGACTATCGCGGCGGTTTCGACAAAGATATAAACGGCAATCTCTATTTCGGCAATATGAACACGAAAGTATTGCTGAAGGTACTCGGAGAGGAAATTTCCGCCAAATACGAAGAGCTCGTCAAGTCCAGAATGTGGGACGGATACTTTACGTCAAGCGGTGCGCCGCAATCCTATTCCGCGCAGACTACCGCACGGCTTAAAGAGCTGAAAGCGGAGTTCGATAAAGAGGTTTTGTACGCTACGTATATAAAGACTCTCAGATATTACAACGCGGGAACGGAAGAGGAAAGACAGACGGCAAACTTTATGACTTCCACGCTCGTCAACGAAATAAGCGCGGAATACGGCTACAATAAAGTGACCGAGATGAACGAAATAGTCGGCAAAATGTTTGAAAGGGTAAAGAAGGCTTTCGACAACGGCGACGAGGGTAAAGAATCGGATATATATTCGCGTTGGAACGGAATCCGCGAAGCGTTTGTGGCGGAGGACAGCGAAACGGACCCGGAACTTTCGGAATACAGGTTGCTTAAAGTAGCGAAATACGAAATTCTCAACGACAAAGCGAGACCGGTATTTACGGTAGAGGAGCAAAACGGCTACAACGCGAGACTGCGCGCGAGAATAGAGGCGGGTTTGCGTATGTACGTAAGCGCGACTACGTGGGACGCGTTGTACGACAGGGTAACGAACGCCGAAAGAGGAGTTATGGATTCCCTCATAAAGGGAAGCGACGAGCTTTCCAAAGCCACCGCCTTGACCAATTACCGCAATTACGTTTCGGTAAAGCTCGGAAGTATAGGAGAAAGAGCGACGGCAAATATAACCGCTCCCGCGCTTTCTGTCGGCAATATAATAGAAAGGTACGACGAAAGCGGCAATCCCGTATACAAAACGGAATTTATTTTCAACGTATATTCGTCGATATCGTTCGTAGAAGACGTGGACGTAGAAACGGCGTACAATTACTATCCGTTGCTTAAAGAGTATATAGACGAGGGCGTGCGCCTGGCTATGGAGGACGTCCGCTCGGCGAACAAGGGCGTGGCTCTCGAAAATTACGTCGCGCAAAAGACGGCGGGATACGTCAATTCCATAGTTCCGGTACGCATACTTGTCGACGAGGGCGGCAGAGAAGAAAAGGTAATCGATTTCGAGTACGTTTACGGCAATTTCAACGAAAACGCCACGATTTATAAGGAGCATTGGGAGAACCTGTATACGTACAAACAGGAAAAAGCCGTCGAGCATATAGCGAAGCTTAACGGTTCTACCGACGAAGAGAAGTGGAACAACGCGTATAAGGCGCATCAGATAAATAAAGAAACCGACGTTTGCGCGCAGATGGACGAGATAAAGGCAAGACAAGCCGAGCTCGGAAGCGGATACAATTATACTCAGATGCTTTCGGAGTACGCCGAAGCTTTGAAACGCAACGCCACTGCGGAAATGGACGGGTATTATGCGCAGGCGGTTATCGACGCCAACGTTATTATGACCGATTATATTATGGAGGGCAACACGAAGGTAGCTTCCATAACGAGCGCGTACGGCGGTTCGACGGGTACGTTCGAGGAGATATTCGGTAGCGTAGCGGAAAAGGCGTACGACAAGCTGAAAGAAAGCTACGCCGTAACCGACGACAAGCAGGCGGAAATCACCTCCGCGTTCAACAACGAGAACGGAGGAAACGGCGCGTCGAAGGCAAGGACGGTCTATTATCTTATGAAAAACAACACCGTAAGCAGCGAGCTCAGGGAAAGGACGGAAAATATTTTCTATACCTATCTCGGCGGCGCGAACGCGTACGGAACCTTTATGAACAATCTGTCCTCGATAGGACTGACGGAGGAGTACGTGACGAGGCTCGTCGAAGTCGCCACGTTGGAAAACGGCGCGTTCGAAAGAAGCAGATTTAACGGCGCTTTCACCGACGAGGAGTACGAGGATTATAAGAATTACGTTCTGGTAAGAAACGTTCGCGATTATTTTAAGAGTATCGGCTCGGATTACGGCAATACCGTCGGAGGCTGGTTGGATTACGCCGTCAGGGAGAAATATTCCGCCGGATTCGGAGCGCTCTGCGAAAGTAATTCCGCGTATATCGATTTGCGCGAAGAATTGTGTTACGTAAAACGGCGCGCTTTCGTACGCTACGTCAGAGCATACGAGGCTAAAGGGACGGTTATTTCCGATACGATCGAGGAAAAGAAGACCTCGTATTACGAAAAGAACGAATTTATGAATTCGGAATATATAGTCAACCGCCTGCTTTCGAGCGAGACCTTCGGATATAAGAGCTATCTTACTCCGTCCGCCGAGAACGTCGCCGCGTTGAGAAGCGAAGCGTTGACTATGTACCGCGACGCATACGCCGACGCTAAGGTAAAGAGCGCTATCGACTATGCGGTATATCTTTACGGAGACGAGGCGTACGCAAAACTCATTTTGAGAAGCGACCTCGGAGCAGAGTTCATAAACGGACTCAACAACGCATACTATCGCGTGCTTATGGATAGGATGCTCGACGGAATAAACGACAAGCTTATAAGCGAAGGCGTGTCGGAGAGCGAAAAGCAGACGACGGCTTACAAGACGGTAGAGGACGGCGTGCGCAAAACCTTTACTGCCGTAGCCCTTGCCAACGGAAAGACGTTCGGATTGGTTCAGTCCGCAAAAATATCCGATATTGCGGAAAAAACCTACCTAAACAACAAATACCGCAACGAAATACGCGAATATACCGACGCGTTGCTTTCGCTCAGAACGACGTACAAAAACGTCGCCGAAATAAAAACGTACGACGACGTATATCCGACGGACGGAGAAACGTTCGATAAAATTAACGAAGCTATATGCGTTTCTTCGGAGAGTCTCTATACGAAATCTTACGATTATATTAACGAACTCCTGCTGAAAAACGAAGCGTACGCGTACTATTATTCCGTCGAGAAGGTAGTCGAAGAGGAATCGGGCGTTGAAGTTTATAAACAGCTCGGCGCATACGGTCTCTCGTCAAATTCTTCCGCGGCGGAAACGTTCGTCGTCGCGGTAAAAGCGGCATATATCGCCGCCACGGAAAATTTGTCTTCCGAAGGCAAGGCGTTGCTGGCGAATATAATAGACGATTCCGTATTCGACTTCGGTACCGAGGATAGTTATTTCGCCCGCGCGGAAGCCCTGTTGAACGTATACGATATTTTAGAAGCGAACTCCGATACCGAGATAGCCGAGGCGAGAGAGATATTGTTGAACGCGATTCTCTCCAACGCGGTTCTTCCCGAAAACGGCGAGACGGAAAAGGCAATATCCGAGGGGATAAAATTATCCGTCGGACAAGCGATTTATAAGACGGCGGGAATAACCCTCGATAAAATAAAGGTGCGTTCTTATCTCAGCTTTTTAGCCGTGCTCAACGCTCTTTCGGAGGGAAGAAAGGGCTTCGGCACGGAGTATCTCACCGAGGAAAATATATCCGGCGATTATTCCGTGACGGAAACCGCATATAAGAGAAAGTACGTAAATCTTCTCTGCGAGGTATTGAAAAACGGAGCTTACGGGGTATCCCTGAACGTGGCTTACGAGACGGTGACGGGAGCTATTGCGGAGAAAGAAGCCGCAATAAGAAGAGCCATAGAATTGAACGACTCGACCTATGCGGAAAAGCTTTTGGCAAAGCTCCGCCTTACCGCGGCGCACGAAGAGCTTGTTGCGGGAGAGGAAGAGCTTTCCGCCAACGCATATCTTACCAATAAGAGGGCGGAGGTCGAGAACCTTATCCTGAAACGCTTTATATCTCTGGCAACGGGAGCCGACGACAATGCCCGTAAGGAGAATGCGATAAATCTTATGAAAACGCACGTCTTTACGGTAACGACGAGCTTCAGAGCGGAGGACAGAGTGGAAAACGAGGCGGACAAGCGACACGTTATAGCCTTTGACAAGACGGCGCTTGAGGAGAATTCGGGAGTTTCCGTAAAAGCCCCCGTTTACGTCGGCAACGCGTACAAGATAAGCGTCGGCAATCCCGATACTCAATACAAAATCGATTCCATAGACTATCGTTATATACAGGTAGAAATAAGATACGTCGATTTTACCGATACGAGCGACGCGGAAAACATAGCGTCCTTTAAGGATAAAAACTATATCGTAATAGATCCGCTGGCTCCGGTATTACCCGAAACGGTACACGCCTACGGCGAATACACCGCGACGGGAAGTACGGATAAAGTTATTTACGATATAGGATACGTTACGGTCGATTACGGCGAAACCTTCCTTTACAACATATACGACGGGCAGGACAAAGAGGTATTGAGTTATAGCATAGACTTCATAGACGTGAGAGGCAACAGATATACCCTTCCCGTCGGAGCGGAATATCTCGACCGCACCGTAAACAGAATATATCTGGAGACCGACATTTACGGCGGGACGAAAGTGACGAACGTTTACGACGAATTCAACGGTTATATCGATATGTTCGACGAGGGCTCCGGCAAGAATCTTTTCACCGTCAATCCTATCTTAGAGAGCATGCTCGACGTCAACGAGAAAAAATATATTCTGCCCGACGTGGTGTCGGTAAAGTTTGCCGACGGAACAGTTCAGAGGCTGACGGAAGTAGAATGGGATTTGTCGTCGGTAACGTATTCTCTTGTCGGACAGACGGGCATAAATCTGCGCATGAACGGATATATGTGCGCGTCGGACGACGGCACCGTTCGTAACGTTGCGTTCGATTACGGCAAACAGACCATCACGATTTCGCTGCGCGACGAAAACGGAGCGACCATATCTTCACAGACGTACAACAACGTGCCCGACGAAAACATATGGAACATGGTTCTTAACGTGACGGATCAGACTGCCGTTAAGGTGGCGGTAGAAAAATCCGACGGCACAAGCGTCGTGCTCGGAGAAAAGACGGCAAGCGGAAACTATATCGACGTTCCGATGGAGAAATATTCTCTCAATCCGTTCGATATCGTCTTCCCGGACAATTATACCGTGACGTTTAAGGACGGAACGGAGACGCCCGTAATAACGGACGGCGGCTGGAGGCTGGAGCCGGGCGCGAACGGAAGCTATAAGATGAAGGATATAATAATGGGCGTCGCGGGCGATCACAACGTTATGACGGAGTTTAATTATCTCGGATATACGATAAGAGTCAGATTCGTAGCCGACGACATAGAGCTGGAGGGGCTTGGCGAAGGCGAATATTACGACGGAGGAGTGCTGTATCTGGTAAAGGGCGGAGGCAGCGTGTTCGAACAGCTCGAGGACAATTATTCGTATTTCTATTACAACTTCTCCGACGTGGCGACGAAACCCGATTACAGAAGGGTTCCGCTCTCCTTTATCGACGCCAATATCAGCGGAATAAGCACCGAAAACGAAAACGTGACCACGGGAGTCAAGGGCGTTTTGGGCTGGGACAAGAAGGCTTATCCCGGCGGTATGACGATGAGCCCCAATATCCTCTTTACCATAGCCGTTATCGATCCGATGCTTTACGCCAAGCTCGGAGGGGAAACCAACCCGTACGTAATAAACGACTATATAAGCGCGCCTTACGACGGCAACTTCCAGAAGAAAAACGACGCCAACGAGCCTGCGATATCGGAATACTTTATTAAGAAATACGCCAACGGCGAGGAATTGAAGTTCCGCATAAACAACGATACCGTAAAATATTCGGTTTTGCAGAACGAGGTTCATTTCGAGTGCGAGTTCGACATGACGGGCGCGTTTACCAGATTGTGCGCCGATTCAAACGGCGGTAAAACGGTATCGTTTGCCGTGACTTTGCCCCTTAAGGGCTATCTCTACACGGAGGTAAGCGGAGTGGAATTCGACAAAACCCCCGTTAAGAACGCCAAGGGAGAAGATCTGTGGAAGTGGAATCCCGTCGACGAGGATTCGGCTGAATACCGAGACGGTATCGTTTGGGAGCTCGGCAAGGAGCTGAAAGCGAGCTATCTGCCGCAGGCTACGACGGCTATCGGCAAAAACATAAGTCTCTTGTGGGATCTCGACGGAGTAAACGTAAACTGCTCTACAGTCGATACCGCGAGAGGATACTATATCGTCAGAGGCTATTATTACGACGCGGAAGGAAAGTGGGACTATAAAGAGCTCGCCATATTTATAGACAAATTCGACGCTTCCGAAAAGATAACGGAAGAGCTGGGCGGCAGCGTAAATATTTATTCCGAATATAACGGCAGATATTATAAGCTGCCCATCGATCCCGAATCCGAAGGAATGAAAATGTTGCGTCCCGACGGGAGCTACGCGTCTCTGTCCGCAGACGCTATCACTATAGAATATAAAGGCTTCGGCGAAGACGACAGGAAGTATTCGACAACAAATTATCCTCTTGACAGCGGCGATTATGCCGTGAGAGTAAGAATAGACGACGGCAACGTCACCGTTTCGGGCGAGCTTGTGTTCAAACTGACGATAAGGCCCGTCGTAATAAACCCCAACAACGTGACTTTCGTCGGAGAAAGCGGAAATACGGTAATTTATACATACGACGGCAAGGGCAAGGAGCTGTACGTAAGCGGAGGCTTGCCCACGGTAAAGGTGGATAATTGGTTTGCTTCATTGGAAGAAAAAGAACGTCTCGTAAACGAACAAATTGCCGAAGGATACGGAGAAATCACCGCTAAGAGCCGCGCGTACAACAAGCTCTACAACAGAGTTACGCCGGCGACGAGAAGATATCTCGACGATATGAAGATGTCGCTCGAAGAGGAAACGGGATTGACCAACGAAAATCTCAATGCCGCTTTGTTCGACAGACTTATGCCGAATCTCGAAATATCGGAAGTAATAGCCGACGTGAAGTATATGGACGGAAATTCCGTTATGAAAAACGCGCCTATAGACGTAGGAATTTATACCGTTACGTTTACCGTAGCGGCTGCGGACAATACCGGCAATTACTATTTCAATAAGAACACCGTGCTCAGCAGAGTAATCGAAATAGTACGTCCGTCGGTAAGCTACGGAATAATAGACGCCGAAATGGAATACAACGGAAAATTCCAGAATCCGAGGATAAGCGGTCTGCACGACGAGAATGGAAATCTGCCCGCGGGCGTTACGGTGACGTACCGTTACGTTACGGGAGTGGGAAGCGCCGCGCAGTACTTTACCGACGGAATAAAGAACGTAGGCGTATATACCTGCGAAGTGGAAATCGACGGCGGAAACAATTATCCGAGCGGCTCGTTGACCAATCAACAGGTAAGAATATCGGCTAAAGAATTGCTTATAGAAATCGACGGCGCGGAAAGCGCGTATCTCGATTCCGTCGCAGACGTAAGCAAAAAGGTGCGTTTCAACGGACTCGTCGGCAACGATTCTGCCGAGGTATTCGGAATAGCCGACGTGTATACGGAGGCAAAATCGTACTTTGTGCCGGGCGTTTACGGAATTTTCCTTAACGGCTTCTATATAAGAGCGGGAGAGGAAGAGCTGTATTCGACGATGGATTTAACGGATTCGGTAGAACGAGGAGGGAAGACCTATTACAGGTTGTATCTCAAGCCGGCAAGCGAAGACGGCAGCCTCTACAGATACGTAACCGACGCGGGAGAGTACGTTTACGCCGAAATAATCGATATGATAGGCACGAAGGAAGTCCCGGGCAATTACAGCGTTTACGTCGCGGAGAGGGGCGATTATACCGTTTACGTCGACGTCGAGGGAGAAGAAACGGTCTATACGGTATCGGGCGACGAAGAGCTGAGGACGGCTCTGGAGAGTATACGCGACGGACAAAAGGTAAGGATTTATCTCGCGGCAAAGGATATGGCAAAGACAGTATACAGCGGCGTCGATATCAACGTAAACGCCGGCGTGTCGATAATCGGTTGTTACGACGAGGACAAAAACATCCTTACGTACGTAGAATATATTCGTATATCGAAAGGCTCGGTAAATTTACGCATACTTGCCTTCGAAGCAAAAGAAGAGGGCGACGTTTCGTTGACCGTCCGCAAAGGAGCCGGAGCGATAAACGTTTACGACTGTACGTTTGACGGAAGGGACGTAATCCGCACCACGGCGATAGAAACCGAAAACGGATACGGGGCAAAAATCATGACCGATCACAGCAGCTTTACGGGTTACAGGACGGGTATACTCGCTTACGGCGGCAATATGGAAATAGTAAGCTGTACCTTCGTCGGCAATATGACGGGCGCGCAGATTCTTTCCGACGGCTCGGATATACAGGTAAGAGCTTGCGACTTTATTGGTAACGGTACCGGAATTTCCGTTGAAAACCGTTCCGCAAACGTGTTGAACAACTCGTTCTCGTCCAACCGCGTAGCAATCAACGCTCCCGGCGGAGACGAGGTAAATCTTCGCGTTCAGAACGATTTGACGGTACGGACAACGAAGAGGTCGTCGTGTAACCGCGTAATCCAAAACTCAATCGAATTAACGTCACCGTCGCCCTTCCGCTATGTGAAGGGCGACGTACGCTTTCTCCGATACAACAAGGTACGATGT
>JBJFAO010000123.1:0-2436 GCA_051887955.1 Christensenellales bacterium | reverse complement strand
TGGCTTCGCCGTATTTTACGGTAAGAATCTGCTCTTCGACTCGCTGACTGTCGAAGTCGGAAATCATAGAGGGAAGAAGAGCTAATTGTTCTACGGTTCCGTTTTCGTAATAAATGGTTATTGCCGCGTCGTTAAAATCGAAGCTGTCTCCGCGATAATAGGAAGTAACCGGCATAACGGTAACCGCAATGCTTTCCACCGGCGACACTCCTTCGGCGCACGCGCTTAACGCAAAGCACACCAATATTATCAGAATAGCTGTAAACAGTATCAATCTCTTCTTCATTTATTCCTCCGCCCTGCAAAAGGGCATAGTTGTGGCATAGATAATAATATAACTAAATTATATCATAGCGCGAACGCAAATACAAGTAGCAATATATATAAATTATATTATATAAAAAGGGCGAACCCGCCAGAAAATAAAACCGCAATTCGGATTAAATTATGCGTTTTGTCTTTTTCTCTCCGCAATTAAACGTTTATATTCCGCCTTATCGACGTCGGGAATACGATAACTTTCGCATGCTTTCCTCAAACTTTTCACATAAGTAAAGTCGTTGATTTTGTCCGACTTATTCAAAAAATCAAGCGTTTCCGTTTTTCTTGTTATTAAAGCCGTAGCGCACAACCAGGCGACAGCCATATCCACGTAATATCTGCCGTATTTTACTTTTTCGAGAACGGAAAAAACCTCTTCTGCGTTTTCCGATACGAAAGTCATCAGCATAACGACGCCGCTTCTGGCAAAAAACTCTTCGTCGCGCAGAGCAAGCTCTTTTGAGAATTCAAACAATTCTCTTTTTTCCGACTTTCGGCACCCGAACTTAGCGCAAACCATATCGCAATGCGCCCAATTGTCCACATGCGATAACCAATCGACGAATTCGGCGCGTTTCTCGGCAAGCGTCGAAGCTTTGTTCTTAACAATCAATAACCCTTGCAAAAGAGTAATCTCATAACAATAATCTGCCAGATATGTAAAAATATTACTTTCTGTTTTGGAAAAATATTTGTAAAAATCTTCGATTTCACGAGCCGTAAAACCAAAAATCTTCATTTGCGTTTTTATTATTTTTTTGTCAAATTCGGCTTTTTTACAGTTGCCGTTTTCCTTTAGAAAAGCGCAAAAATCTTCAAAACCGAGTTTGGCGATTTCTGTCCCCTCATAGGTAAAATTCATGTCAATATTTCCTTCTGAAAATTGCAAACAATAATATGGCGAGCACTACGACTCCGCATATCCCCACGCATATAGCAACGATTAACACAGTGTTTACGCCTTCTATCGGAGCGAGCAAAACAAACTCGCCGAAATCGGAAGTGCTGAACGATATATATCCGTCCGCTTCCGTCGCGTTGAGGAATTCGTAGGAGCCGTCGTTGGCGAAGTGAATTATTCTGTAGTATTGTTTACCGGAAAGATTTTCCGGCAGTCTTATTCTCACGTTTACGGGCGCGTTGATCTCGGCGTAATCGCCGTCGAGATACATGTTTATAACGTAAGCGTTTGCCTGCTTGTACTCTTCGAACACGCGATTGCCGGAAAAATATTTTTCTACTTTTTCATTTATAACCGCGTATTTAGGATCGCTCTTATTCAATCCGACGTCAAAAAACTCCAACGTATAATACGGACTGAAGCTACCGTATAAAATAAGCGCGTCCACATCCCCGTACTTGTATTTTCTCACAGTATCGGGATTCTCGTTTATTACTATAGTCGCTCCTTCGTAAATAATCTCGTAACGCGAACTCTGCGCCAATTCGGGCACCAACAAAAACCCGGTAGTGGGCATCTTCGGCTCGCGTTGAATTATTGCAGGCGCGTCGAGGACGCTTTCGTCCTCTCCCTCGACGAAACCCTCGTATTCCACCGCCGTACGATACGATTCTCCTTCGTTGACCACGCAATAGCTCTCGCCGTTTATTTTTGTTCTTACGTAAAGCGGTTTTTTCGTCACGCTGAGAACGACTTCCGTATTATATTCCGTTCCGTCTATATTGACTTTCAGCTCGCACTTATAATCGTCGGGAAAAAAAATTTCCGTCCTGTTCGTAATCCTTACGTCATCGCAAGAAACCGTCTTTTCTACCCCGTCGAGAGTGAATTTTAGCGAAGAATACAGCGGATTATTAAAACCCGAGCTTGAAACGGAACAAAATTCTCCCGTTTCGTTTATATAGCTCCTTCCGCAGTAATAAACTATCGACGTTTGTTCCGCGCGCAATCCTTCGCTTGCCAACGCGGGCGTCGCGCCTACGTTTATACCTGCCGCGACTACTATAGCGACAATCGCGAACAAAGCGAACAAAAGCGTTATTGCAGGAAAAACCTTTTTCATTATGCCCTCACTTTAACTATTATCAGCGCAGCCGCTATCAAAACGACGCCGAGAGCGATACCGACATACAGCACCCATCCGTAGTCGTCCG
>JBJFAO010000122.1:0-12235 GCA_051887955.1 Christensenellales bacterium | reverse complement strand
ATCGTTTTGTTCCTTTCGAGAGAAGAAACGAAAGAGGAAAAGGACGCGTCGATAATACTGACGATAGCCAAGCACAGAAACGGCGAACTCGGAAGAATAAGATTGGATATGCAAGGGGCGTTGATGACGTTTACGGAAAGCGGCAATCAGGATTTTAACAAATCCGCACCCGTCGCGAAGAGCGTATCGAAGCAAAGAGAGGGCGATTCCGATAATTCTGAGTCGGAAAACGCGGAATAATATAAATAAAATTTGCATATAAGCATTTTTTATGGTATTATTAACGAACGAAAAAACGATTTTTATAAAACGGATAATATACGGAGGTAATATAAATGGAATACTCAATTCAAAAACTCAGCAAGTCCAAAGTGGAAATTGCTATCAACGTTTCCAAAGAAGAATGGGCGGAAGACGTAAAGAAAGCTTACGAGAAAAACAAATACAAATATTCTCTCGAAGGCTTCAGAAAAGGCAAAGTGCCTATGAGCGTACTCGTAAACCGTTTCGGCAAAGAATTTCTCTATGAGGACGCGCTTGACGAAACCCTTTCGAAACACTATTCCGAAATCATCAAAAACGACGATATCGAAGTTGTGGGCAATCCCGACGTGGATTTGAAAGAGGTAAGCGAGGACGGACTTAAGGCCGTTATTACCGTTGCCGTAAAACCCGAATTTACACTCGGACAATACAAAGGTCTCGAATTCAAAAAAGACAGCGTAAAAGTTACCGCAAAGGAAGTGCAAGCCGTTATCGACAAGGAATTGAACGACAGAGCGAGACAGGTTGAAAAAACCGACGGAGAAGTAGCGTCGGGAGATACCGTCTCCATCGATTACAGCGGCAGTATAGACGGAGTTCAGTTCGAAGGCGGTACGGCAACCGATTACAAACTCGAAATAGGAAGCGGAACGTTCGTGCCCGGTTTCGAGGATCAGCTTATCGGAATGAAGAGCGGAGAAACGAGAGATATAAAAGTGACCTTCCCCAAGGATTATCACGAGGAGCTTGCGGGCAAGGAAGCCGTGTTTACCGTTACCGCTCATGAAATTAAAGCGAAGGAGCTTCCCGTATGCGACGACGAATTCGTTAAGGATATCGACGACGAGCTCAATACCGTAGCCGAATGGAAGGAAAAAATAAAATCCGAGCTTTCCGCAAAAAAGATTGAAAACGCCGAAGCCAAGCTGGAAAACGATATCATTGACGCTATAGTAAAGAATACCGAAATAGACGTGCCGGAATGTATGGTCGAAGAAGAGCTCGATTACAGAATTCAGGAGCTTGAACAAAGCATGGCGCGTTACGGACTTAAGTTTGAGGATTATCTTAAATATACTCAGACCACCGTCGACGCAATAAAGGCGGAGAAGAGAGAAGAGGCTCTCAAAAACATAAAGAGTCGTCTTGTTATCGAGGCTATCCTCAAAGCCGAGAATATCGACGTAACCTCCGAAGAGCTCAACGCCGAGTTCGACAAGATAGACGAAAAAGAAAAGAATCCTCAATATATGAGTTATCTTGCAAATAAACTTGTTATCGACAAATTATTTGCTTTCCTTAAGGATAACAACGAAATAAAATAAACATTATAATAAGGATAGGACAGGAGGATAAGTATGACTTTACCGTACGTAATAGAGAAGGACGCGAGAGGAGAACGCACTTACGATTTGTATTCGCGCTTGCTCGAAGATAGAATAATTTTTTTAAGCGGAGAGGTCAACGACCAGATTGCCAGTAGTATAGTCGCTCAAATGTTGTATCTTGAAACCAAAGATCCGACCAAGGATATAAGTTTGTATATAAACAGTCCCGGTGGTTCCGTGACCGCGGGAATGGCTATTTACGATACGATGAACTATATAAAGTGCGACGTTAGCACCATTTGCGTAGGTCTTGCTGCAAGTATGGGAGCATTTCTTTTGAGCTCGGGCACGAAAGGAAAGCGCTATGCCTTGCCTAACAGCGAAATAATGATACATCAACCCAGCGGAGGAGTGCAGGGGCAAGCCAGCGAAATTGCCATCGTCGCGGAAAATATTCTTAAAGTACGCGCAAAGTTAAATAAAATTCTCGCAGAAAACACTAATCAACCCTTGGAGAAAATAGCTCGCGACGTTGAAAGAGATTATTATATGAGCGCGGAAGAGGGTATGGAATACGGCCTTATAGACAAAGTATTCAAAACCCGTAAGGAGTAAGCAGGATGATAAACAAGATAGAGATCGACAGCAATAAATGCGTATTTTGCGGTAGAACGGCTGAGGACGGCGTAACCTTAATAACGGGGGCGCAGGGCGTGTCTATTTGCAATATATGCGTACAGCGCGCGTCGGACGTTCTGGCGGAATTAAACAATGCCGATCTGAACGCTACGGAACGGACTTCGGTCGAAAGCTCCGATTTGCCCACGCCTAAGGATATTAAGGCGAAACTCGACGAGAGCATTGTCGGGCAGGACAGCGCCAAGAAGATTTTGTCTGTCGCCGTATACAACCACTATAAAAGAGTAAGAGACAATGCGCAGACCGACGGCAACGACGTCAAGCTCGAAAAGAGCAACGTATTGATGCTCGGACCTACGGGAAGCGGAAAAACACTTCTTGCTAAAACTTTAGCGGAGATATTGAAAGTTCCGTTTTGCGTAGCCGACGCTACGACTTTGACCGAAGCCGGGTATGTCGGCGAGGACGTGGAAAACATTTTGTTAAAGCTCATTCAGGCTGCCGACGGAGACGTTAAAAAGGCGGAGAAGGGTATAGTGTATATCGATGAAATCGATAAAATATGCCGTAAAACCGAAAACGTGAGTATAACGCGGGACGTCAGCGGCGAGGGAGTGCAGCAGGCTTTGCTGAAAATTCTCGAATCCACGATAGCGAACGTTCCTCCTCACGGAGGAAGAAAGCATCCTCAGGAAGAGTGCATACAGATAGACACCACCAACATTCTGTTTATCTGCGGCGGAGCTTTTGTCGGATTGGAAAAGGTGGTCGACAAGCGTAAAGATAATTCTTCTCTCGGATTCGGCGGGGTACTGAAGGACCGTGAAAACGCATATAGCGAAAATATTCACGAGTTACAGCCCGACGATTTGATTAAATACGGACTCATTCCCGAATTCGTAGGAAGAATGCCTATAGTCGCCGCGCTCGATCCTCTTACGGAAGACGATCTTGTAAGGATACTTACCGAACCGAAAAACAGCATAGTCAAACAATATAAAAAGATGCTCAAACTAAACAACGTAGAGCTTGAATTTACAGAAGGCGCATTGAGAGCGGTCGCTTTGCGTTCTATCAAACTCAAAACGGGAGCGAGAGGCTTGCGTTCTATCGTAGAAAACATTATGTTGGACGTTATGTACGATATTCCTTCGGATAAGAACGTCACGAAAGTTATTATCGGAGAGGATTGCGTCACGAAAAACGCAGCCCCGACGGTTTTACGCAAGGAAAAAGAAATCGCGTAAAAGTAATTAAAAAACAAAACACCCCGTATACGCGGGGCGTTTTAAAATACAAGCGATAAATTTGTTTGTGAGGACTGTAGCCGCATTTTAACGTTATATAAGGAATAATAAGATATGATAAAAACCGCCGAATTCGCAACGAGCGTCGGTAGCTTAAGCCAATTGCGTGACTTTGGCGCGCCGGAAATCGCCGTTGCGGGAAAATCCAACGTGGGCAAGTCGTCCTTTATTAATTTTATATGCAATAAAAAGCTTGCCAAGACGTCGAAAGAACCGGGAAGAACTCGACTTCTCAATTATTTCAATATAAATAAGGGACAATTCTTTTTGGTCGATTTGCCAGGATACGGTTTTGCAAAGGTAAGCGATGCGGAGAAAGCGAAATGGGGTACTTTAATTGAAAGTTATTTTCGTACGTCTACAGGATTGAAAAACGTATTTTTGTTGCTCGACATAAGGCATACTCCTACGGCGGACGATATGCAAATGCTGAAATACCTATATTTTTACAGATTGCCGTTTACGATAATAGCGACGAAAGGAGACAAGCTGAGCCGCAGCGCGTGCATGCGCAGGCGCAAGGAGATTGCAGATTATATAGGAGTAGGCGTGGACGACGTAATTATCTGCTCCTCTCTGAATAAGACGGGAGGAGAGGCAATATATTCGCGTATAGATAGTATTCTTGCTTTTACCGAATAAGAACATTATAAATTTACAGGTCATAAAATGTATTAGATATAAAAAAGGGAGATATGTTATGGCTTGTAATAATAGAAACTATACTACTCCCGCAATATGTTGTACCAACAATAACACGAGCGAAAAGACTTGCATAGAGGTAAAAAAGGTATTTGACGCCTGTATGCAACAACGGAGTATAAGCACTACGCTTAACGTCACATTTACGGGAGACGTTACCGGTTATACCGTAACCGGCGTACACAGCTCCGGCGACGCCGTAATAAGCGACTTAAACGTAACTCCTCTTACGGGTAGCCCCTGTTCGAGAGTAAGCTTAACACTCACCGTTCCAGTTACGGTTGTGGCAACAAATTCTGCGGGAATGCAAATCACCGGTACATCTTCAATGACGTTTGCTCAGGACATCGTATTGAAAGTGCCCACCGACGGGGTAATAGCTCCGAGGGTGGAATCGACAGTCGTTATTGTTGGATTGCAGAACTCGTTAATTTCGGGTACTGAAGTTTCAACTAATGCTTGTGTCACCATTATTACAAAAGTAGTGGCGGACGTAATTTTGGTTGTGCCTACGTTCGGCTATCCGATATTACCGCCTTGCCAGGAATTTACGCAAGACGTATGCTCGGGCGTGTTCAGCGCACCTGTGTTCCCACGCTGAGTAAAGAGTACTTAAGAAAAAATCGCAGACTCCGAAAGGAGTCTGTTTTTTATTCGATTAAAGATGAGTTGGCGTAATATTTTGCTACGCTTGGCGATTGTCAAAAATAATATTTTATGGTATATTCTTTTTATGAGAGTTTTTGCAATAAGCGATTTTCATTTATCGTCGGTTACCGATAAGCCGATGGATATATTCGGAGCCAAATGGGAGGGGCATTGGGATAAAATCCGTGCTTTCTTTGCGGACAACGTTGCCGACGACGACCTCGTTTTGTCGGCGGGAGACACTTCGTGGGGTATGAATCTCTCGGAAGCTATGCCGGATTTGAAAAAAATAGACGAGTTGCCCGGTAAAAAATTTATAATTAAGGGGAATCACGACTATTGGTGGTCGAGCTATGCAAAAATTAATTCTCTCGGACTTAATACGATACGCTTTATACAAAACAACGCGTTTGAAGCGGGCGATTACGTCATAGCGGGGACGAGAGGGTGGACGGTGCCTTCCGACGGAGAGGCGACGGCTCAGGATAAAAAAATATTTGACAGAGAAGCGATACGCCTCCGTCTTACCTTGGAGTCTGCTCAAAAACTCGGTAAAGATAAAGAGATCATTTTACTTATGCATTTTCCGCCGTTTGACGCGACTCTTTCGGATTCGGCTTTTACGGATACAATAAAAAATTACCCCGTAAAAAAAGTAGTTTACGGACATCTGCACGGGAATAGGTCTCGATATTGCGCAAGCGTAATTAAGGACGGCGTAGAGTATCTTTTGACAAGTTGCGATTTTTTGGATTTTAAGCCTTTGTTATTGTATTGACGCTAATTGCTATTGACAGCCGCCCATTTTTTGGGCGGCTTTTTTGCGTTTACCGCCGCTTTGTTTTGTGTTCTTAAAAAACAGGGATAAAAATCCACCAAAAAATCTGTCATAAAATAGAATAAAACTAATTAAATTATTCAAAATCAGCACTAAAGTCATTTTATATATTTTGTAAATAAAAATTTTTTACATTGGTGGAAAAAAATGGTTGCAAACGTTTGAATAGTGTGTTAAGATATAAGTACGAAAAGAATAGGAGCAATAATGTTTTTCTGCAGCGGCGAGCAAAGGCTGTCCATGGACGACAAGGGCAGGATGAGAATCCCGAAAAAGATGAGGGAGAAATTGGGCGGTAGCGATGATGAAATCGTTATTTACGCCGCGAACAATTATTGTCTTTACGTCGTGCCGATGGATGAATTCAATAGTAAATACGTCGAAGTAAGCCGGAACACGATGTTCAAAGAAACGGAAAAACAAGAAGCTCTTCGCAGATTGTGCTCTACGGTATTTGTTCCCGACGAGGACGATCAGGGTAGATTTATTTTACCCCCGAAGCTGAAGGAGCTTGCTAAAATACAGAAAAAAATCGTTTTCCTCGGAGTGCTTGACAGAATAGAAATATGGAGCGAGGAAATATATAACGAAAGGTTCGCTATCGAAGGTATAGACCTTGAAGAAACGGTCAGGACGTTGGATATTTAGTTATGGAATACGTACACGTGCCCGTTTTGTACGACGAAGTGATAGACGGGTTGAAAATAAAACCCGACGGAATATACCTTGACGGAACGCTTGGCGGGGGCGGACACTCTCGCGGGATACTTGAAAGATTGGACGGCGGTAAGCTTGTCGCGAACGATAAAGACTCGGACGCCATAGAAAATGCAAAGATAGTTTTAAAAGACTATCTCGACAAGATTATTTTCGTTCACGACGATTACAAAAACGTAATCTCCGCTCTGGATGAAAACGGGATAACCGAGCTTGACGGCATTCTGCTCGACCTTGGGGTAAGCTCTTATCAGATAGATACTACTGAAAGGGGATTCTCTTACGTTAAAGACGCGCCGCTCGATATGAGAATGGACAGAGAGCAGACGTTAAGCGCATACGAAGTGATTAACGAATATTCGGAAAGCGAACTGCTCAGAGTGCTGTATCAATACGGAGAAGAAGGTTTTGCACGCAACATCGTGCGAAAAATAATTTCCGTAAGGGAAAAAGAACCTATAAAAACCACGTTGCAGCTTGCCGAGTTGGTTGCGGCGGCTTATCCGGCAAAAGAAAGGTATAAACACGGTAATCCTGCCAAAAAAACCTTTCAGGCGATCAGGATAGAAGTGAACAACGAATTGAACGGTTTGCAGGACTTTATTTATAATCTTGCTTTACGGCTCAAAAAAGGCGGAAGAATGTGCGTAATCACTTTTCATTCGCTGGAGGACAGAATAGTAAAACGCGCCTTTGTCGAGTTGGAAAAGGATTGCGTGTGCGACAAACGACTTCCCGTATGCGTTTGTAACAAGCGCAGAGAAGCGATAATAATAACCAAAAAACCGATTCTCGGAGAAAAGGAAAAGGATAAAAACAAAAGAGCGGAAAGCGCAAAACTGAGAATAATAGAAAGAGTATAGGAGGATAAAATGAAAAAGTTGACTAATTACGATAAATACGTTTTGGCAAAAAAGAACAGCAATAAATGTGCCTCCGATTTTTGCGAGGCAAACGGTAACGTAGGCAACGAATACGACGAATACTTGTTGAATGAGCTTCGCAGAACCACTCCTTCGGCGCAAAGAGTTTTGCGTGAAGACGAGTATTACGAAATGAAACGTTCGGGCAATTCTTCCGTTCTGGCGACAAGAGACGTAAAGGAAAAGAATTCTCGTTTCCGTTTGCGTAAAGGCGGAAAAATTTTATTGACTATTTATGTAATTTTGATGCTTGCTCTCGCATTAATATTAATAGTGAGCAATACGGCGCGCGATACCTCGTACGAGGGTATTTCGTTCAACCAGTCTGCAGGCGCTGCCTCGTCGGAAGATAGCGATTCCGATAAAAAGACCGTAAGAGCTATGACCGTAGAGGAAGATAGCGGCGAAGAAACAAATTGGTTTGACAAACTGTGCGACTCGCTTAATAAGTAGAGAGGTTTTTGAAAAATCGAATATTCACGCTTTAGACAAAGGAAAAGGTTACTGGCAGTTTTGGTGTTAGTAACCTTTTTATTTGTAGCCGTCGTCGCAAGATTAATCGTTATACAGATAGCCGAGGGACGAGCTCTGTCGGTAAAGGCTCTCGACCAATGGACCAGGGACGTACCTGTCACAGGGGAGAGAGGAGACATATTTGACAGAAACGGCAATCTGCTTGCGGATACCGCCACTCTTTATACTGTTTACGTTCGCCCCGTATCCGTAACCGACAAGGAAAAAACCGCTTCGGCACTCGGAAAGGTATTGGGCGTAGACAGTGCAAAGCTATACGAAAAAATGACGTCGAAAGTAAGCGAAATAACGGTAGCAAAAAAAGTCGACAAGGGTAAAATGGAAGAATTATTGAATTCCGATATAGACGGAGTATATTTTTCCAGAAATATAGACAGGAAGTATATTTACGGCGATTTTATGACTCAGATACTTGGATTTACGAACGTGGACGGAGTCGGACAATCGGGCGTTGAGGCTTATTACGATAAATATCTCAAAGGAATCGACGGTTACGTTCTGACAGAAACGGATCTCGTAGGACGAGAATTAAGCGATTCCGTTACCCGATATATAGAAGGAAGCAAAGGAAACAGCATATATTTAACCCTCGATTATGCAATACAAAGCTTTGTTGAAAAAGCGTTGAGCAACGCATATGCAACCCATAATGCCACCGGCGCTTCGTGCGTGGTTATGAATGCGAAAACAGGCGAAATTCTCGCTATGGCGCAAAGACCGTCGTACGATCTGAATAATATTCCGCGAGACGACGTAGAAATACTGTTCAAAAACAGCAAGTCGACTCCGGTCAGCAACGTATACGAACCGGGTTCGTCTTTTAAGATCCTCACGGCGGCAATAGGGTTGGAAACAGGGGCTGTAAATACTTCTTACAATCTGTATTGTCCCGGATACCGCATAGTGGACGGCAAGAAAATAAGGTGTTGGAAAACAATAGGACACGGCAGCGAAACCTTTATCCAAGGCGTACAAAATTCTTGTAACTGCCTGTTTATGGACATAGCTTTGAAAATAGGGGTGAACGCATATTACGACGGGTTGGAAAAATTCGGCGTAACGACCGTTACTGGCATAGACGTGAGCGGAGAGGCGAGCGGACTTACTATATCGAAAGATACCGTAAAGAACGTAGATTTGGCGAGAATGGGATTCGGACAGGCGGTAGCGCTAACACCGGTCGAGCTTATTTGCGCTTGTGCGTCGGTAATAAACGGAGGAAAACTGATGAGGCCTTACGTTCTCGACAAAATCGTATCGACGGAAGGGAAGACTATCGTTCAGAACTACCCGGAAACGAGACGAACAACCGTCGGTTCTCAGACGAGCGAGACAATGAGATCGATATTGGAAAGCGTAGTAAACGAAGGGGGCGGGAAAAACGCCAAAGTAAACGGATACAGAATAGGCGGTAAAACCGGCACCGCGCAAAAATACAGCAACGGAACGATAGCTCGCGGAATGTACGTATCGACGTTTATCGGATTTGCGCCTGCGGACGATCCCGAATATATTTTGCTTTTTATAGTAGACGAGCCCAAGAACGGAGCGTATTACGGTAGCGTCGTTGCGGCGCCTTATGCCGGGCAAATATTTTCCGATATATTTGCCTATCGCGGGTGGGAGCCGGCGGATTACGTCGAAAAGGAAAAATTCTTAATGCCCGATTTAACGGGTATGACGGTTACGGAAGCCGTAGCTCAACTGAAAAAATTGAAAATGTACTATGAGATAAGCGGAGAATGGACGGACGGAGCTTTGATAAAAAAGCAGATTCCCGTTTCCGGAAGTTACGTAACGGAGGACAATATTGTGGTAATCGACGTAGCGTAGGTCAGGTATGAAATTAGATGATTTTTGGCACGAAATAAATGTTACGGAAACAAATTGCAACGGCGCTGAAAGAGTGATAAACGGTGTATACGACAGTAGAAAGGTATCCGAAAATTATGCCTTTTTCGACTTCAACGAGGGCAAATACGTTGCCGACGCAATAAATAACGGAGCGACCGTAGTCGTCTCGGAGAAGAGCTTTCCGGAGTATCGCTTCGTCACCGTTGACGACGTACGAAAAGCATTTTGCGCTTTCTGTTCGGTTCTGTTTTCACGTCCCGAAGAAAAAACTCGCTTTATAGCCGTAGTAGGGACAAACGGAAAAACGAGTACGGTAAAAATAATTGACCACATACTACGTAGCAACGGATACAAAACAGCAAACATAGGCACACTTGGCGCAGAAATAAACGGCGTGACTTATTCTACTGAAATGACTACTCCGGATACGGACGCTTTTTATAGGCTTATAAACCTTGCAACGCGAGAAAACGTCGATTACGTGATTATTGAATTAAGCGCTCACGCAATATATTTCAAAAAGCTATATAATATCGTTTTCGATTATTGCGTCTTTACCAACGCAACTCCGGACCATCTGGATTTTTTCGAAAATATGGAAAAATACATTGAGGTTAAAAAGAGCGTTTTTTTAGGTAAAAACGTAAAATGCGCCGTAATTAACGTAGACGACGAAACGGGGAGAGACATTACCGCCGAGAGAAAGGAAAAAACGCTTACATACGGTTTGTACAATCCTTCCGACACGTTTGCCATAGACGTTAAATACGATACGGGAATAAACTGCGTAGTAAATTCGTGCGACGAGATATCGGAGCTCGTGACGCCGCTTTGCGGTGAATTCAATTTATTGAACGCGCTTGCAGCCATAAGCGTTTGCGTAAATATCGGAATACCGATTTACAGAGTTTGCACCGCTTTGTCCTCGATGCCTTCAATCGACGGTCGATACAACGTTTTGTACGGAAAAGCGACGGTAATAATAGATTACGCCCATACGCCCGACGGGCTCGAAAAGGTTTTGAGTACGGCGAGAAAAATAACCAAAAGAAGACTTATTGCCGTATTCGGTTGCGGTGGCAACAGAGATAAGCAAAAAAGAGCTGTAATGGGAGAAACTGCCACACGACTGAGCGACTTTACGATAATAACAAGCGATAATCCGCGATTCGAAGCTCCCGAAAAAATAATCGAAGACGTGATTATAGGAGCAGAAAAAACAGGCAAAAATTATTGCGTTGAAACGGATAGGGAAAAAGCCGTAAAAAAAGCGTTGTATATGGCCGAACAGGGGGACGTCGTCGTTATTGCGGGGAAAGGGGCTGAAGAGTATATGGAAATCGCCGGCAAAAGAGTTCCGTTTTCAGATAAAAAAATTTGTCAAGAAATTCTGGGGAGAAAGTCGTGAGTAAAATTTTAATTACATTTTTGTGCGCGTTTACGTTAGGAATGGCGATTGCTCCGCCGTTTATTTTGCTTATAAAAAAAATTAAAGCAAAACAAACGATATTATCCTACGTATCGCAGCATAAGGATAAAGAGGGTATTCCCACTATGGGGGGAGTGATTTTTCTTTTGCCCGCTCTTGTTTTTTGTTTTGTTTTTTGGCGGGGAGAAAAAAAGCTTGCTTTCGTCGCGCTGACGATTACCCTTGCTTACGGTTTAATAGGCGGACTCGACGACCTGATTAAAGTAGTTTTTAAGCGTAATTTGGGGTTAAAAGCCTATCAAAAAATAATTTCTCAGCTCGTTATAGCCGTTCTTGCAACTGTATTTGCCTACAAAAGCGATTATGTGGGCAGTTCCGTATTCATACCGTTTCTTGATAAATACGTCGACTTTCGATGGCTTTATATTCCTTTCATAATTTTTGCATTTATAGCGACGACCAATTGCGTAAATCTTACCGACGGGCTTGACGGGCTAGCCGGCAGCACCGTCGCCGTATATCTTACGGTGACGTTTTTGGTTATTTTTGCCGTTTATAGGGACGCTCTCGATATGGGGAGAACTTTATATGCGCAGGAAACCTACAATCTACTCGTATACGCGTCCGCTTTGACGGGAGGAGTAACGGCTTTTCTGTTTTTCAATTCGCATAAGGCGAAAATATTTATGGGCGACACAGGATCTCTGGCTCTCGGCGGCGCGTGCGTGTCTTTGCCGGTATTTATAAAAAATCCGTTGATAATTTGCATTGTCGGTATTATGTTCGTCGTTAGCGGCATATCAGTAATAGTACAGGTTATCGGTTTTAAGCTACGTAAGAAGCGCGTATTTCTGATGGCGCCTTTTCACCATCATCTCGAAATGAAAGGTATAAACGAAAGTAAAATCGTATCGGCGTATACGATTGTAACCGTAGCGATGGGAGCGATAACTCTGTTAATAATATAAGCGGAGGGGAAAATGAGGTTTTCGGATAAACATGCGCTTGTTGCCGGGATGCAGGCAAGCGGAATCAGCGCGACGTATCTGTTG
>JBJFAO010000121.1:11170-12348 GCA_051887955.1 Christensenellales bacterium | reverse complement strand
CAACCCCTCCTCTCAAAAACGGCTCGGCTTCCGTCTCCATCGCTGTTACGATACCTATCATTATGCGCCTCTTTTTTATTTATAAATATCTTATAAATAATATCACACGCGCACGATCCCGTCAACAAATTGTTTCACCGAGCCCTAACTCCTGCCGTGAAACATTGGTTTTTGTACAAAAACCCAGGAAAATCGCATATATGTATTCTTGATGAAACCCTCTTTGTAACGTTAACAATATAAAAGCGACGACCTTATCGGTCGCCGCCCCGGATTGTTTTTCGATAAAAATTATCTTTATGCTACGGTTACGTCTCCGTCGGTACAATGAACGGTAATATTCGTTCCGTAAACCCAATTTTCGCCTTTGGTTACGTTTTCCCACTGTGCCGTCGTCCCGTTATACGTTATGCTCGTAAGCTTATTGCAATATGCAAACGCAAATGCGTCAATGCTTATCGCGGCGTTATCGATAGTCACCTGCGTAATATCTTCGCAACTCATAAAAGCGCCGCGACCTATGCTTGTAACTCCGTTGCCGACGGTTACGCTCGTAATCCCGCAGCAGCCGACAAAGGCAAACTCTTCTATTTTACTTGCGCCGTCGGGAATAACCAGCGCTCCTTCTACCTTGATTCCGTCTATATACAACGAACGAGTACTCGACATGATATTATCCAATCCTCTTATACCGCACCAGGAAGCAATATTCCCCCTATAGTATATCGTCGTTAAACCGCTGCAGTCATCGAACGCGCCCATTTCTATGCTCGTAACGCCGGCGGGAATAGTTATGCTCGTCATACTATTGCAGCTTAAAAACGCGCCGCCTCCTATGTTCGTCACAGGCAAGCCGTTATATCGGGAGGGTATTACTATTTCGGTATCCGTAGCCGTCCCTATCCCGACTACCGTATAGCTCGTTTCGTCCGCCGACAAGCTGTATGACAATCCCTCGGTAAATTCTTCGGAAGGATCTTCGGAAGAACCATCCGGCAAAAAGTGCTTATTTGCATTTATTAGCGCGTCGTTACTACTACCTATATCGATATTGTTCCACTCGCTTACAGTTCCGTTATACGTTACGCTCGTTAATCCGTTACAATTGTAGAACGCATAACCTCTAATACTCGTCACACCGTTTCCTATCGTTATACTCGTTAATCCGCTGCAATTAT
>JBJFAO010000121.1:0-11070 GCA_051887955.1 Christensenellales bacterium | reverse complement strand
AGAACGCATACCTACCTATACTCGTCACGCTGTCGGGGATAGTTACGCTCGTTAATCCGCTGCAATTATAGAACGCATACCTACCTATACTCGTCACGCTGTCGGGGATAGTTACGCTCGTTAAGCCGCTGCAATTATAGAACGCATTATCCGCTATGCTCTTCGTTCCGTCAATAATCTCTATTTGAGTATTATCGGGCATTGTGCCTTTATATTCATAAAGCACCTTCCCGGCATAAACAACTCCGTCAGGCTGATTATTATACCACGCCGTACCGGAAAAAGCACCTCTACCTATATTCGTCACACTGTCGGGTATAGTTATGCTTGTTAATCCGCTGCAACCGCTGAACGCATAATCCGCTATGCTCTTCGTCCCGTCAATAATCTCTATTTGAGTGTTATCGGGCATTGTGCCTTTATATTCATAAAGCACCTTCCCTGCATAAACGACTCCGTCAGACTGATTATTATACCAAGCCGTACCGGAAAAAGCATCACTACCTATACTCGTAACACTGGCGGGTATCGTTATACTCGTTAATTTGCTGCAATAATAAAACGCACCTTCTCCTATACTCGTCACGCCGTCGGGAATAGTTATACTCGTTAATCCGTCGCAATAGAAAAACGCAATATCGCCTATACTCATTACGCTATCATCATCGGGTATTACACTCGTATTGCATCCTAATATTAAAGTTTTTGTTTCCGCCTCTATCAAACAATTGCCTGCACTGTGATATACACTGTTGCCTGCGTTTACCGTTATACTCGTCAAATTAGTGCAAACTGCAAACGCACCATATCTTATATTTGTCACGCTGGCGGGTATAGTTATGCTCTTCAATCCGCTGCAATCGGAGAACGCAGCTTCTCCTATATTCGTCACACCGTTACCGATAGTTATGCTCGTTATATTACTACAATTCTCGAACGCACCGTCGCCTATACTTGTCACCGGCAAGCCGTTATATTCCGAGGGTATTACTATATCGGTATCAGTCGCCGTTCCTATTCCGACTACCGTATAGCTCGTTTCGTCCGCCGACAAGCTGTATGACAATCCCTCGGTGGTAGGCAAAACGTCTTGACACCTTACGCAGACGTCGTCAACGAAATTATGTCCGAGGGCAGGAATTTCATCAAAAGTAGTATAATCGCAACGAGAGCAGGTGACGTAAGCCTCCCATCCGCTTTCCGTACAAGTAGCGGCTTTTGCCTCGTGACGTATTTCATCGTGCCCGAGAGCAGAGATATTCTCCGTTTCTTCCTTTTGACAAATCGTACACGCTCTCTTTTTTGAGCCGTCAGTAGTACAAGTAGCCGCGGTTATTACGCTCCACTCTCCGTACGTATGGTTATGCTCGTCGGATGAAGAATCTTCTTTGTCCGTTTTATCGCAAGCGTTCAATATTGCGAAGCTAAATGCGACTACTAAAATAATGCCGAAAATTAAAATCGATTTTGAAGCTTTTTTCATATAAAACTCCCTCTTTTTTTGTTTGAATTTTTTATAACGTTGAAATACTGCGTGAAAAAGTCCTTGCAAGCAAGTTTCCTCGTATTATAACGTCGAAATGTGACAAAATTTATCATTTTGTCGGCAACCGACGTTGCCTGCGCTTTGCATTGCGCAAATCGCCATTTCCGTTGAAATACTGCGCTCGGAAACCCTTGCGAGCAAGTTTCCTCGCTTGTATTATAGAATTACGGGTATATATCTGTCAAGTCGGAGTAAAAATTTAAGTTTTATAAAAAAACCGCCGGCGCAATCGTCGGCGGTTAAAATTTTTGTCGCTTCCCTTAGATAAGAGAGCATACGAGCTCGGCGTATCTGGTAGGAGAATCGGGCATCACGCCTTCTATCAACAGAGCCTGATCGTACAAAACCTCCGAAAGCGCGGTGAGCTTTTCCTTATCCTCGGCAAAGTATTTCTTCACCGTATCGAAGATCGTGTGGTTTACGTTGATTTCGAGTACCTTTTCCGCTTTGATTTTGTTCTTTTCGACGTTGGGCATACTGTTCAATACCTTTTCCATTTCTATGGAAAGCTCCCCTTCGCTGGTAAGGCATACCGGGTGATTTTTCAGAATGGAAGAAAGCTTTACTTTCGCCACTTTATCGCCGAGAGCTTCCTTCATAAAATCGGTTATGGCTTTGTTTTCGTCGCTTTCCTCCACCTCGTCCTTTATTCCTATATCCTCGCCGGCAACCGAACGGAACTCCTTTTCTTCATATTTTCCGAGAACGCGTATCGCGAATTCGTCGACGTTGTCGGTCATGCAAAGCACGTCGTAGCCCGCGTCTGTCACTTTCTCGCATTGAGGCAGAGCCTTAATCGAATCGACGCTGCTGCCGGTAGCGTAATAAACGTATTTCTGATCTACAGCCATGTTCTTTACGTATTCCGACAGCGTTATCATTTTGTCTTCCTTGACGGAATGGAACATAATTAGGTCGGCGAGAAGCTCCTTATTCGCTCCCCAGCTTTCGTATATTCCGTACTTAAGCTGCAGACCGAAAGCCTTGAAAAATTGCAGATATTTTTCTCTGTCGTTTTCGAGAAGATTTTTTAATTCCGACTTTATTTTCTTCTCTATGCTGGTGGCTATTTTTTGAAGCTGACGATTATGCTGTATCGTTTCTCTGCTTATATTCAGAGTAAGCTCGCTGTCGACGAGTCCTTTCACAAAGCTGAAATGATCGGGAAGCAAATCTTTGCATAAATCGGTGATAAGTACCCCGTTTGTGTAAAGTCGGAGACCTTTTTCATAGCCTTTGGAATAATAGTTGTATTGCGGATGCGCAGGGATAAAGAGAAGCGCTTTGTATTCTACCGCTCCTTCCGCCGACGTATGAATCGTCAAAAGAGGCTCTTCCGCGTCATAAAACATATCCTTGTAGAATTTGTCGTATTCCTCTTTGGTCAATTCGTTTTTATTCTTCTTCCAAAGCGGAGTCATCGAGTTTATTACGCTGACTTCCTTCTTTTCCACCTCTTCTCCGTCCTTGTCCTCGTAGCGCGTTACTTCCATTTTTATCGGATACCGGATATAATCGGAATACTTCTTTATGAGGTCTCTCAATTCGTATTCGTCCAAAAATTTGCCGTAGTAATCTTCGTCGGTATCGTCTTTTAGATAGAGGGTAATCTCCGTGCCGTGACCGTCCTTTTCCGCTTTCTTTATTTCGTATCCTTCTGTGCCCGTGCTTATCCAAATATTCGCTTCTTCGCTTCCGTACGCTTTCGACAGCACCTCAACCTTCTTCGCCACCATAAACGCCGAATAAAATCCCACTCCGAATTGTCCTATGATATTTACGTCGTCGTTCTTTTCGCTCTCGTTCTTGAACTGCAAAGAACCGCTTCTCGCGATTACTCCCAGGTTGCCGTCAAGCTCCTCCGCAGTCATTCCTATGCCGTTATCGGTTATTTTCAAGGTCCTGTTTTCCTTGTCCGCCTTGATTTCTATGGCAAAATCGTCGCGGTTAAGTCCGCTTACTCCTCCGGTAAGCGATTTGTAATAGAGCTTGTCGATCGCGTCCGAGCAGTTGGATAAAAGCTCACGGATGAATATCTCTTTGTGCGTATATATGGAGTTAATCATCAAATCCAGCACTCTCTGTGATTCCGTCTTGAATTTTTTCATTTCAAATACCTCCGTCGTTATCTGTTTAGCACTCTCGTCATCTGAGTGCTAATTTATTATAGTCCCCTCGTTACGATAAATCAAGCGTTTTTTCAAATTATTTTTTCCCGTTTGCGGAAAGGTATTCCGTCGCTATAGCGATTTGCCTCCCGATATGACGAAAAAGGGCGGAAGTATAGCCGTGGAAAATATGACATACAATAATGAAAGATGAACAGAGGATTGATTTTCGCGGCGGCGGCGGTGACGCTGACGCTCGTATTATTATCTATATGCCTGACAGGCTTTATTCTGTCGCAGAATCTTTCGGTCGAAAGATACGTAACCGGAACGTCGAAAATAAAAATAGCTCATTTATCGGACCTGCACATCCCGTACGAAGGGAGAGAGCTTAAAGAAATTACGTCTATAATAAAGGAAGAAAGACCGTCCGTAATAACCTTTACCGGGGACGTTTTCGACGGCGACGCCACCGAAGACGACCTAAAAACAGTCGCCGATTTTTTTTCCTCCGTCACGGCAATCGCTCCAGCGTACGCTGTAATCGGCAACCACGAAATCGGCAGTCCTCTACTCGATAAATATATCGATCTATGCGCCGAAACGGGGGTTAAGCTTCTGCTAAACGACTCCGACGTCATATCGGTAAACGGCAAAGCTCTCTATATATGCGGAGTAAAAGACGGAGTTGTTCCCGACGAAAATTCTATGCCGGGTATTACTGCCGAAATAAAAAAATATAATAAGACCTTATTGCTCGCGCACCGTCCCGAAAAGATACGGCGCTACGCCGAAATCGGTTTCGGCGTAGCGCTGACCGGTCACGCCCACGGAGGTCAGGCGCGTTTCTTTTCTCGCGGACTATACGCTCCCGACCAAGGAATCTTTCCTTCTTACACGTCGGGCAAATACGTCGTCGGATCGACGGAAATGTTCGTAAGTCGCGGTTTGGGTGACGGTAACTACAAATTCAGGATATTTAATTCGTATAACATAAATATCATAGAATTATGACCGCTTCATAACGATTTACGAAATCTGCTCTACGATAAGACCGAGATTGTTCAACGTAATCGTATCGGTGCCGGTATTTCTTATCGCCACGGTACTTCCCGCCGCGGCATTGTAAAGAATACTTTTCGCAAGATTTACGGTGTCGTTTTGTTCCAGCGATTCGTTTGCGGAGGAATTCGGAATCACCGTTCCCGTCGAATTGGTAAGCGAAAGAGTAGCGATGCTGTTTCCCTGACTTCCGGTGGCGTCGGCGGTATAGGTTATTTTATAAACGCCGGCTACAGGCAAAGTCACCGCGTTGCCGGATAGAGTGAAGGTACTGTTGGGAGTGGCTGCGGCGAGGCTTATCGCGGCGTTGGTGCCGGGAGCCAGCGACTGAGTGGCGTTAACGTAAAAAGCCGCCTGACTTACCGCGTTGGTGCCGGCGGGACCCTGAGGTCCGGTAGCTCCGGTTGCCCCTGCGGGACCTTGAGGACCCTGGGGACCTGTAGCGCCCGTCGCGCCCGTTTCTCCGACTGGACCTTGGGGACCTTGAGGACCTATTGCGCCCGTCGCGCCCGTTGCGCCTACCGGTCCCTGAGGTCCGGTAGCTCCGGTCGCTCCCGCGGGACCTTGCGGTCCCTGAGGACCCTGAGGACCTTGCGGTCCTTGCGGACCTTGCGGACCTGTCAAACCTATCGGGCCCTGCGCTCCGGCAGGTCCCTGAGGTCCTTGCGGACCGGGTATCAATACCACGTTTTCGTTCGTGAAACGCCGGCGGCAGCAGCCGCCGTTACAACAACAAGACATAATTTTTTTCTCCTTTGATTTTTTTAGGGGATTCCCCCATACATTCCTATGCTCGCAAACCGTCGATTGTAAACCGTTTTCGATTTTTACTTGCTTATCGCAACGCTCCGTATATATTTGACAACGCGCGCCCGTTGCGTTTATAATGTATAAGTATTTTTACTATTTAAGTGGAGGCGTCTATGCGCAAGGAAAATCCCTCTCCCGATTTTATCGCTCTCGAAAAGGAGATGCTCGAATTCTGGGAAGAGAATAAGTGTTTTGAAAAACTCGTCAAAAAGAACGAGAACGGCGAGCGATTCCGTTTTCTCGACGGACCTATAACCGCCAACAATCCTATGGGTATACATCACGCCTGGGGCAGAACGCTCAAGGACGTGACCATCAAATATAATTCCATGCACGGAAAAAGCTGTCAGTTCCAGAACGGGTTCGACTCGCAGGGGCTGTGGGTAGAGGTGGAGACCGAAAAGGAAATCGGCGTGCACGACAAACGCGGAATCGTCGAATACGGTATGGATAAATTTACGGAAAAATGTATGGACAGAGTCCGTAGATTTTCTTCCGTTATTACCGAACAGAGCAAACGCCTCGGTCAGTGGATGGATTGGGATCACAGCTACTTTACCAATACCGACCTTAACATCACTTCGATATGGCATTTTCTGAAAACCTGTCACGAAAGAGGCTTGCTCGTTAAAAGCCATCGTCCCATGCCCTGGTGCCCCCGTTGCGGTACTTCTCTTTCCGAACACGAAATGAGCGGCAGCTATAAGGACGTAGAACACGTATCCATTTACGCGAAGCTTCCTATAGTAGATTCCGACGACAGTATTCTCGTATGGACGACTACGCCGTGGACGCTTACCAGCAACGTCGCTCTCGCGGTTAATCCCGATATAGACTATCTGCGCGTAAAAGTAAAATCGGACGCGCGCAATCTTATCGTCGGCAAAGACGCTCTCAAAAAGCTGAAAGGAGACGTAATAACCGTACTCGACGAATTCAAGGGTAAAGAGCTTATCGGCAAAGAATACGTCACCGTATTCCCCGAATTGGAAATACAATCGTTTAAGCATACTATCGTGCCTTGGGAGGACGTCGACGCGACGGAAGGCGTGGGAGTGGTCCATATCGCGCCCGGCTGCGGAGCCGAGGACTTCGACCTCGGCAAACGTCTCGGACTCAAACAAATCTGTCCCATAGACGACAGCGGAATAATAACGGAAGGCTTCGGCGAGCTTACCGGAGTATCCACGTCGGACGCTCTGCCTATTGTGACGAAAATAATGACCGAGCGCAACACTCTTTACAAGACGGAGCCCATCACGCACAGCTATCCCCATTGCTGGCGATGCAAAACTCAGGTCGTTTTCAAACTCGTGGACGAATGGAGCATAGCCACGGAAGAATTAAAGCCTCAGCTTATCGCCGCGGCGGATTCCGTAAAGTGGGAACCCGATTTCGCGGGCAAACGAATGAAAGACTGGCTTGTCAACATGGGAGACTGGAACATATCGCGCAAACGTTTTTACGGTCTGCCCCTTCCATTCTATCCCTGTAAAAAATGCGGAAAACTTACCGTAGTGGGCAGTAAAGAAGAATTGACAGAGCTTTCCGAAAACCGTTCTCTCGAAGGAGTGCCGCACCTGCATCGTCCGTATATAGACAAAATAAAGATAAAATGTCCTCATTGCGGAGCGCTCGTGGAGCGCGTACCGGAAGTCGGCGACTGCTGGCTCGACGCCGGAATAACGCCCTTTTCCACTAAAAAATATTTCGAGGACAAAGAATATTTTTCAAAGAATTTCCCGTCGGAAATAGTCATCGAAATGAAAGAACAGATAAGACTGTGGTTCTATTCTTTGCTCTTTATGAGCGTTGTGCTTACGGGCAAAGCTCCTTACGAAAAGGTCGTTACTCACTCCTCCGTCATCAACGAGGACGGCACCAAATTCTCGAAGACGGGCAATATGATACGTTTCGACGAAGCCGCCGAAAAAATGGGAGCGGATCCCGTCCGTTATCTTTTCTGCTCGGCTCCCGTCACCAACGACGTGCGTTTCGGCTACAACCTTACCGACGAAGCGAGAAGAAAAATGCTCTCTTTCTGGAACGTGTACGTTTTCTTCAACCTGTACGCCAGCCTCGACAATCCCGACCTTGAAAATCACAAACCGGACCTTGCCGCTCTCGCGCACTCCGACAAATGGCTGCTTGCGCGTACGGACGCTTTCCTCTCCGCTGCCGACGAAGGAATGAAAGCTTGCCGTATGGCGAACGTAATAAAGGAATTCGAGAGCTTTACCGACGACGTAAGCAATTGGTATATACGTATCAACCGCAAACGCTTCTGGAAATCCACAGACAAGACCGATCAGCTCAACGCATATTGGTGTCTTTACCGGGCGATAAAAACCACCCTCGGCGTAATGGCGCCCATAATTCCTTTCCTTACCGATTATATCTGGCAGAATACCGTGCGGTGTCTCGAACACGACGCGCCGATAAGCGTGCATCTGTCCGATTATCCCGTTCCGCTCGGAGTCTCCGCTATGCCCGGATTTGAAAATATTCTCGCAGAAACGGAAACCGCCCGAGAAATAATCGCAATAGCGCAAAGAATGCGTAACGAAGCGCAGATAAAGGTAAAGCAACCCCTTGCGAAGCTCTATATATGCGCCGACGAAAAGATTAAAAACGAAGCTACTCCGCTAATTAACGTGATTAAAGAGGAGCTGAACGTAAAAGACGTAATTTTCGCAGCGGACGAAACTGCGTTTAACGAACATTATTTTACCGTAAACTTCCGCAACGCCGGTCAGAAATTGAAAGGCGAAGCTCAAAATCTGAAAAAAGCGGTGGAGGCTCTCGACGACGCCGGAATGGCTAAGCTCGACGCGATGTACGCGGAAAACGACGTAACCGTAGGCGGTTTTTCCGGACTCGGTAAAGAAATGTTCGATATGCACGACAGACCGAAAAAAGGCTTCGTCGTGGCGAAGGAAAATAGGTTTACCCTCGCTCTTGATACTATCCTTACCCCCGAACTCGTGCGCGAAGGCTTTATAAGAGAGACCATACGTCAAATTCAGGTGCTCCGCAAAGACGCCGGATTTGCGGTAGAACAGCGCATAAAGGCAAGCATATCCAGCGCGGATAAAGAAGCGAACGACGCCGTAGAAGAATACGCGGAGAGAATAAAAGCCGACATACTCGCAACCGCGCTGACGGAAATAGCCGATCCCGCCATGGAAAAGACCATTACTATAGGGCAGAAAGAATTGACGATAAAATTAAAGCTCGACTGAACTATAATAATCCGAAAACAAAATCAGAGAGGTAACTATGCTAAAAGAAGAAATAAGAAAAGAATTCAACAACGCCAGAAAAACGGGCGATCAACTCACCAAAAACGCACTCGAAGCCGTCATCGCGGGAATACTGCAAAAGGAAAAAGCGGTAGCCGGACACGAGGTTACGGACGCGGAAGTTATTGAGTGTATATCCAAAGAAATCAAGGTACAAAAAGAAGTAAAAGAGATGTTTTCCGGAAAAAACGCCGAAAAGTACGACGAAGCGACGGGAAAAATCGAAGTTCTGTCAAAATTCCTTCCCAAACAGCTTACCGAGAAAGAAGTAATGGAGCTTATCGTAAAAGCCGACGTATACGACGACGCTTCGCCGAAAACCAAAGGAATGATAATCAAAACGGTTATGCCTCAGATAGCCGGCAAATTCGACAAATCGCTCGTAAACGGTCTGGTGGAAAAGCACCTCGCCGAAAAATAAATATTATATTACGTTACGGAGGTATCTCAATGAGAAGAAACGGTATGTGCCCGATCTGCTATATAAAGCAGTTTTTTACCCCATCGTCTCCCTTTATCGAAAGCTATAAGCTGAAAAGAATAGAAAACGGCGCGCCCAAAGCTCCGATTATGGGTTGGTCGAGTTGGAATACTTTCCGCAACAACATCGACGAAAAACTGATTTTCGACACCGCCGAGGCAATGAAAAACAGCGGACTTGCGGACGCAGGCTACAAATACGTAAATCTCGACGACAATTGGCATTCCTCTCTGCGTACCGCAGACGGAAAACTGCAGGGAGATTTGACTCGTTTTCCCCGCGGAATAAAGCCTATGATTAAGGATTTGAACGAAAAAGGCTTCCGCGTCGGCTTGTATTCGAGCAACGGTACCCTCACCTGCGAAGATCTCCCCGCCTCTCTGCATCGCGAACGGCTCGACGCGCGCACAGTAGCCGATTGGGGGGTGGAATACTTCAAATACGATTTTTGTCATCACGAATATATGAGCAAATACGCTCCCCTCGTGTACGGAATAGAAATCGCCAAAGAGGGCAGCTCCGACGCAGTGTTTTACGACTGCAAAAAGGCTCGCCTGTCGGGCACGGCGAAATTTATGACGGACAAAAAAGTTCCCGTAGGCTGCCACGTTTCCGGACTGGATAAAAACGGCGGTTATATGGAATACGACGTCAATATCGAAGAAGAAGGCGAATACGTCCTTACAATATGCATTCGCAAAAAAGGAAAAAAATATCAGAAGGTAATAGCGGCGCATATAAACGAAGATATATACGTATACGATATCCCCTGCCAGAACAAACCCAACTTTACCGGACGCTTCCAGCAAGTGGTGCGTTTTAACAAGGGGATGAACACGATACGCCTGTTCAACCCGGTAGGAAGAAAGAGCGACAGCGCTTTCCTTCAATACTACAATATGGGCAAAGAGCTCCGTCTTGCCGCCAAGGAACGGGAAGGAGAATTTCGTCCTATAGTTTTCTCCATTTGCGAATGGGGATTCAACAAACCCTACAAATGGGGAAACCTCGCCGGCAATATGTGGAGAACGACTCCCGACATACGCCCCTGGTTTTTCTGGATAAAAACTATTTACAATCATACCGTAGACCTATACGAATACGCTATGCCCGGAGCCTGGAACGACCCCGATATGCTGGAGGTAGGCAACGGAAAGCTGACGGAAAATCAGAATATCGCCCATTTCTCTCTCTGGTGTATGATGAACGCTCCTTTGGTTCTCGGCAACGACCTCAGGAAAATACCGCAAAGCGTACTGAAAATAGTCACGAAAAAGGAAATGATAGACATAAATCAGGACTCCGAATACAAGCCCTGCAAGCGTATCGTAAAAGGCAGAGTCGACGTTTTGGCAAAGCCTCTTTCGGGGGAAAGAGTCGCCGTATGCCTTTTTAACAAAAGCAAATTCGCGGCAACGGCAAAAGTAAGACTCAGCCGTATCTTCGACGACGAATACATAAACTTAAAACAAAAGGACGGCTACTCCGTAAAGGAAATATGGAGCGGCGAAGAATATCTGTTTACCGACGAAATAAAGGCGTCGTTGCCGAAAGAAAGCGTAAAAGTATTTATCCTCGAATAAGAGATTTTCGCCGATTGACAAAATATATTATAAAGGCCCCGTTCAGCATTCGGGGCTTTTATAAAAGACGACGCGCCCGAAACCCGGATATTCGCAACAACGTTCGTATCCGCAGAAAAGGAGATTTTTATGAAAACGATATTGTTCGACCTCGACGGAACTCTGCTTCCTATGGACC
>JBJFAO010000120.1:0-2490 GCA_051887955.1 Christensenellales bacterium | reverse complement strand
GGCGTTTTACCTCCCGTTCGTACCAATCGACCTGGTTTTGATGCAGATTGTCGTAATCGCGCCAGAATCCCTTCGAATATGCGTGAGAATCGAGCATAAACAACGACTGCGTTATTATCCCCGCGCTGTTTTTGACGTTGATAACGTAGTTGCCGTATCCGTCGACGTCGTCCGGTCCCCTTTGGAACAGACAATATTTATAATCGGAATTTTCATAAAACTCGGATATTTCTTTTCTGTCGTAAAAGCTGTAAACCTCGGTATCGTGATTGCCGTAAGCAAACGCCCAATATATCCCCATCTGCTCCATAAGCTGAGCTATTATTTTGGTCGGAGTCAGATTGTTGAAGCTTCCGCTCTGGAAAGGCACGGGATAAACGAGATCGCCCGTTATTACCACGAGGTCCGGCTTTACGTAAGAAACCAAATCGTAAACGGCGTTTATCGCTTTGTTGTCCTTGCCTATGGACAAAAAGCCGCCCCCTATATGCACGTCGGTCAATTGCAAAACGCGGAAATCTCTGTCGCACGTGAAGGTATAATACCCGGTTTCTTCGTCGATGACGGGAGCCTGCAGAGGATCGTCCGCAACTACCTTTTCCAAGCCCTTAATGAGCTTAACGTTCGCCCCGTTGCCTATCGCCCCGACAAGGCTGCATATCAGAACGACGCTTATTATACAAGCAAATACGATTCCGACGACGCGCCAGCCTCTGACCTTGCGCTTCTGTTTAGTCTGTTCTTTTTTCCGTTTCATCATCAACCCTCGCTATACATATTTTCGGCGTATACCCGAATCGCCGTTCTATTTCGGTAGAAATATCTTTTACGGTGTTTTCTATAATAACATATTTATCTACGTTTGTAAATACCGCTTCCAAAACTAATTCCGCATATTCCGCGCCGTATTTATGAAGAGACATTCCCGCTATTTTTTCGACGCACGGATACCTATCGCACAGCTCCTCGATCTCCTTTTTTTCTTCGTCGCTTATCCTTTCGCCCAAAAGCGTTTTTACCGAACGTATAAGCAGTTTTATGCCGTTCAGGAGCATAAACGCGCTAATAACGATACCGAAAACGGCGTCTATCCGCAAAGCCGAATATCGGTTGAGCGAATATCCTATAAGAGTCATCGCCGTTATTGCGGCGTCGGTAAAGGAATCGATTGCGGAAGCGCGCAACGCGTCGCTGTTTATTTTTTCGTTCCTTTTAAGATAAAAAAATCCCAATCCGATTTTTATGACCGCCGCTACGGAGATAACCGCAAAATACCGCCAGGTAAAGGTGAGAATCGAGGGCAGAATCATTCTTTCCGCCGCGGTATACAAAAACCCTCCTCCGACGCAACACACGATAATCGCCATCAAAAAATCCGCCAGATATTCCATTCTGCCGTATCCGAAGGAGAGGTTCTTGCTTCTCTTTTTCAACATGGAGAAACTGAATACGCATATCGCGCAGGCAAACACGTCGCCCAAATTGTTAATCGCGTCGGACAGGATGGAAATACTGTTGCAGGCAAGCCCTATAAACAATTTTACCAAAAACAGTACCGCGTTGATTCCGAGTCCGACGGATACCGTTATTATCGCTCCGTCGGCTCTTTTTTCCCCGTTTTTCATATCGCTTTTTCTATCGTCCTGCGTATAGCCGCGTCGAGATTTTCCGCCGCGTCGGCTATATTCTGCGCCAAAGTTTTTTCGGCGGAATTGATTGCTACTATTCTTGCGTCGGAGGTTCCTTTCTTTTCTCCGCAAAATACAAGCGCCTTTTTATTGAACCGCTCGGCTCTTTTCATAACGACTGCGCAAACCTTGCCGTTTTGACTCGTGGCGTCGTAACACCCCTCTCCCGTAATAACGCAGTCGCAATCCGCTATTCTTTCGTCAAATCTTCCCGAATCGAGTATAAAATCCGCTCCGGAAACGATTTCCGCGCCGAAAAACGCTTTTAAGCAGTATCCCAATCCGCCGGCGGCGCCTGCCCCCTCAAAATACGGACTCACGCCGAGAAAAGCCGTTTTTTCCGCGAAATGCTCCATGTTTTTTTCCAGCTCGTCGATTTCCTCTCCCACGGCTCCCTTCTGCGCGGCGTAAGTAAAGCTGCAACCGTCTTTTCCGATAAGAGGATTTTTTACGTCGGAAAGAGCTACGAAGCTCATTCCTTCGATATTTTTATAAAAATCGTCGAGCTCTATTCTTTCTATCTCGCGCAAGGTATTTCCCGTGGGAGTAAATTCTTCCCCTTCCTTATTGAAAAACCTGCCTCCGAGGGCGCACACCGCACCCGCTCCGCCGTCGTTGGTCGCGCTGCCGCCCAAACCGACGTAGACGCGCTTTTTATTGAGTTTTTTTGCCAGGCTTATCGCCTCGCCCAATCCATAAGAGGTGGTGTAGAGAGGATTTTTTATCATGGTTTTCGCAAGAGAACAGCATTCGGCAACCCCCACTACCGCCACGTCGTCCTTTACGCCGTAGCGCACGTTTT